>JAGAEF010000171.1 GCA_017613255.1 Lentisphaeria bacterium | reverse complement strand
TGAACGGAAGGTGGAACGAACTTCTTTTCGAGGCCTGCAAGCAGTCCGGCAACCCTTATCTCCCCCAGGTTCATTCTCCTCTCAAATTCGAAGAAAGTCTGCAGGAAGCGTGCCGCAGGAGCCTCCTCTGCTTCTACGGAAGCGTCTCGAAGGAAGAGGAAGACCCCTTTGCCGGAGAGGAAGCCTTTTCCGGCATAGGATGGTTCGTGGGCCCGGAGGGGGGCTTCACTCCGGAAGAGGACTCGAAAATGCGGGAGAGCGCTTTCCGGCCCCTCCACATGAACTGCTGGATCCTGCGGGCGGAAACCGCCGCCATCTGCGGGCTTGCCGTCCTGCGGGAGGGTTTTCTGCGCAGGAAAACTCTTCCCGAAGCGTAACAGGGCCGCTTCCGCGGCATTTCCCGGCACAAAAAAACTCCGGAACACGCATATTTCCCGCGCATTCCGGAGGAGCATCGCCCTCCCGCCGCTGAACAAACAAAACCGGACGGATGGGAGGACGGCAGTCAACCCGGGGTTCTTACCCTTCCACAGGCACCACGTCTTCCGCCTGAAGACCCTTTTCGCCGGTGGAGACGGTGAATTCCACTTCCTGACCCTCTTTCAGGGTTTTGTAGCCTTCCACCTTGATGGCGCTGTAATGAACGAAGATGTCCTCTCCTTCATTCCGAGCGATGAAACCGTACCCCTTGGAGTTGTTGAACCACTTGACTTTCCCCTTTTCTCTTGCCATAATGCACCACGACTTTTTCGTTGTTCCGGGCATCCTCATGAAAAAACAGCACCGTGCCATTCCTTGATAACCCGATAATACTAATGACTTAACTTGTGAAATTTGCAAGGCTTTTTTCAAGAAAATCAAACTTTTTTTCGTAAAAAATGGCCGTTTAAATGAAAATCGGGCGGATTTTCGCCAGAAAAGGGGGAAAAAGCGTGTTGCTCTTCTCTTTCGATCGCCGAGGAAATGCGCTTCCTTTTTCCCGGTCTCACGGCGTGTTAGGTTCTTTCTTTCTCCGCACGGGAAGAGGTACGCATGAATACGTTCTTCCGGGGGGAAAGGTTTTTCCCGCGGAAAACCGAATGTAGCGTATCCCGCAGGAATTAATATTTCCCGACTGGAAAAAATCCCGCAATGAGGTTATCTTAATAGGGAGAAAACCAACAGGAGCGATCCATGAAAAAGACCATTTTGGACGGAACGGAAAAAGAAGAAAGCGGGAAAAACGTGACTTTCCTCCCCCTGGAAACGCCCGGGGAGCTGAAAAGAGTGCGGAAGATCGCCGATGAGGTGTGGCCGGAAACCTACAGAGCGATCATCACGCCCGAACAGATCCGCTACATGATGGAAATGATGTATTCGGTTCCCGTCATGGAAAAGGAGCTTTTTTCCGGGGTCTTTTTCGACCTCTGTCTGGTGGACGGGGAGGATGCCGGATATACTTCCTTTTCCGCCTGCCCCGACGAGCCGGGAACGGCGAAACTGCACAAAGTCTATCTTCTGGAGCGCTTCCACGGGCAGGGGATCGGGCAGAAGATGCTTGCTCATGCCTGCGCGCGCTGCCGGGAAAAGGGCTTTTCCCGCGTGATCCTTGCGGTGAACAAGCGCAACGTCAAGGCGCAGAAAGCCTACGTCCGGGCTGGCTTTGCCGTAAGGGAAAGCGTCTGCAAGGATATCGGGGAAGGATTCGTCATGGATGACTACATCATGGGGAAAACTCTGTAAAATCGCCGGAGGGATTTGCTTTTTTCCCCGGACGTGGTACATTATGAAAAGGCACGTTGCCGCAAAGAAAAAAATGTGAACCGTGAGCCAGGAGGGGGGGGGGAATCATGGATTTGCCGGAAAAAGTACGTCTCAATGAAAACAAGGCCGTGGTGGAAAGACTGCGCGCCGCGCTGGAAAAGAAGGAGGGCTACTGCCCCTGCCGTCTGAAGAAGATCCCGGAAAATCTGTGCATGTGCAAGGAGTTCCGGGACCAGATCGCCGATCCCGAATTCGAAGGGTATTGTCACTGTCAGCTTTATTACAAGGAGAAATGATATGGAAGTGGTGCATTTGAACGGAGAGTCCCTGAAGAAACTTGCCGAACAGAAGGAAAAGGCCGTCCTGATCGATTTCTGGGCCCAGTGGTGCGGTCCCTGCTGCCGCCTTGCCCCCGTGCTGGAGGAGTTCGCCGCAAAGCACCCGGAGGTGATCGTGGGCAAGGTGGACGTGGATGAACACCCGGATCTGGCCGCGGAATGGAACGTGGACACCATTCCCGCCCTCTTCTTTCTCCGTGCAGGAGCCGTGGAAAAGCGTCTTTCCGGTCTGATGAGCTGCGAAGCCCTTGAAAAACAGCTGGGGCTGAGCAAGTGAAGAAAAAGGCCGTGGTCCTGCTCAGCGGGGGACTGGATTCCGTCACCTGCCTTGCCATTGCCGCAAAGGAGAAATATGCCCTGCATGCCCTCTCCTTCGATTACGGACAGCGGCACAGGGTCGAACTGGCCCTTGCCCGAGAAAATGCGGAAAAGGCGGGGGCGGAGTTTCATCTGGTTTCCTTCCGTCTGGGCGTGCCGGAAGCTTCCGCACTGACCTCGAAAGAGGCGGCGGTCCCGGACTACATCGAGGGGGAGCACGGGATCCCAGCCACCTATGTGCCTGCAAGAAATCTCGTCTTTCTCTCCTTTGCAGCGGCGCTGGCGGAAAGCATCGGGGCAAGGGATATTTTTATCGGCGTAAACAGCATCGACTATTCCGGCTATCCCGACTGCCAGCCCGAATTCATCCGCTCCTCCACGGAGACGGCCAATCTGGGCACGAAGGCGGCGGACGAAAAATGGAAATTCCAAATCCACGCTCCGCTTCAGAACCTGAAAAAGCACGAGATCATCACTCTTGGGCTTTCTCTGGGCGTGGATTACTCCCGCACCCACAGCTGCTACAATCCCTCCCCCGACGGACGCGCCTGCGGGAAATGCGACAGCTGCGGACTGCGGAAGGCCGCCTTCGAATACCTGGGTCTCACGGATCCCGCTCTGGGAAAATAGGGGGCCAAATGCCCGAGGAGATCACGGAGAAAATCGCGTCCTTTCCCTTCAAGGCCATAGGGTATGTGCGGACCTCTTCCCGCTACCGGTACGAGGCGACAAGGCAGGCCTCCTTTTCCGGAGTGCCCGCCTTTATCGAATGGGCAAAGGACGAGCCCCGGTACGCTCTTGCGGCAAAGGATCTTGCCGGATTCGACCGCATCTGGGTGATCTTCTGCTTCCACCTCAACTGGGACCACTGGAATCCCATGGTGAGGCCGCCGGTCTCCCCCGACGGGAAAAAGTACTCCCTTTTCGCCACCCGATCCCCCCATCGGCCCAACCCCATCGGGCTGAGCTGCGTGGAGCTTCTTTCCGTGGAGGAAAACGGGCTTTCCCTGCGCAACTGCGACATTCTGGACGGGACCCCCGTACTGGACATCAAGCCCTATATTCCCGAAGCGGACGCCTTCCCCGATTCCGCGGCGGGCTGGCATGACAGGATCCGGGACGAAGGGTACAAGGTGACTTTCACGGAACTTTTTCTGGAAAAGAGCCGTTTCCTTGCCTCCCTCTGCAGTCTGGACGTGGAAAATTTCTGCCGCGTCCAGCTCAAATTCTCTCCTCTGGACGCTTCCCGCAAAAGGGTGAAACATGCCGGGGAAGGGGAATACAGCATCGGCTGCCGCACCTGGAGGGCGCTTTTCCTTGTGCGGGAGGAAGAAAAAACCGTTCTGGTAACGGATCTTTTCTCCAACTACACGGAAGCGGAACTTGAGAAAAGCGCTCCCGACAAATACGGCGACAAGGCGTTCCACCGGGCATTCCTTGCCGCGTTCCCCTCCGCCTGAAGAGTTTCCCCGGAAAGCACTTCCCGGCAAACGGGAATTGACAAAACGGGAGAGACGTGCTATATTATAATCAAAAAGAACTTTATCGGAACAACCCAAAACATTTTTGCGGATCGAAGATCCGAAAATCCAAAGAAAGGCGGTCATCATGTCCGGTCATAGCAAGTGGGCGAATATCAAGCACAAAAAAGAGGCTTCCGACAAGAAGAAAGGCAAAGTCTTCTCCAAGCTGGCCAAAGAGATCATGGTCTGCGTGAAGCAGAGCGGCAAGGATCCGGACAACAACCCCAGACTCCGTCTGGCCCTTATCGAAGCCAGATCCGCCAACATGCCCCGGGAAAACATCGACCGCGCCATCAAGAAGGGCGCAGGCGAGCTGGGCAACGTGAATTACGAGGAAGTGGTGTATGAAGGCTATGGCCCCGAAGGGACCGCCTTCATCGTGGAGTGCCTCACCGACAACAAGAACCGCACCATCGGCGACGTGCGCGTGGCCTTCGACCGCAACAACGGCAACCTTGCCGCCAGCGGCGCCGTCTCCTGGATGTTCCAGAGAAAATCCCATTTCGTCATCACCGACGAAGCCAACGCCGACGAGGAAAAACTCATGGATATCGTGCTGGAAGCCGGTGCGGACGACATCGTCGTGGAAGACGGCGTAGCGGAGATCTGGGGCGCTCCGGAAGCCTTCGCGGACATCGCCAAGGCTCTGGAGGATGCGGGCATCGAAACCAGCGAAGCGGCCATCATCCGCAAGCCCGACAACGTGGTGGAGATCAAGAGTGTGCAGACCGCTCAGCAGGTGCTGCGTCTCGTGGACAGGCTGGAAGAGCTCGAGGACGTGCAGAACGTCCATCAGAACTCCGAAATTCCCGACGAGATCATGGAGCAGGTGGAAGAAGAATAATCTTCCCGCCGCGGCATTCTCCGGAAATGATCATCCTCGGAATAGACACGGCAATGCGCAAGACCGGATACGGGGTGGTGGAAATGGACCACAACGTCATCCGGGTGCTGGATTGCGGCGTCATCCACAACAAGCCGGATCTCAAGCACACGGAGTGCGTGAGAAGGATCTTTCTGGGGATCCGGGAACTGATCGAATCCTTCAAGGTGGAGGCGGTCTCTCTGGAGACGGCGTTCGTCAACCGGAACGTGAAGACGGCCATGATCCTCTCCCTGGCGCGGGGCGCGGCAATCACCTCCGCCGCCATGGAAAAGATCCCGGTCTACGAATACTCCCCCAAGACGGCCAAGAGAGCGGCGGTGGGGCTGGGGACGGCCTCCAAGGAGCAGGTGGCCAATGTGCTTGCTTCCCTCTGTTCTCTGGACGTTTCGGCTATCCCGGACGACTCCACGGACGCTCTGGCGCTGGCCATATGCCACGGGAATCTGGCCTGCAGGCAGGGGGCGCTGACAGGATTGTGCAGGGAAATTTAAGCGAAAAAAGTGCATCTTTCCGCATGAGGCAGAAATGAGACTGGCGAAATACGGCAAAAAACAGTGGATCACTGCAAGCGTTCTTCTGGTGCTTGCAGCGGTCCTTTCCGGCGTGCTGGTCTTTTTCGGCTTCCTGCCGGGAGGCTGTTTCCTCATGGCGGCCGCTCTTGTGGTCTGGGGGCTCTTCCTTGCCCTCTTCCGGGATCCCCGGAGAATCGTCAGTCAGGATATGACCGAACTGGTTTCTCCCGCGGACGGCGTCATAAAGGATATCGAATTCATTCCCAACGCCTCCTGCGAGGAGGAGGTCCTGCGGGAGCAGTTTTCCGGATACGATATACTGCGCATCGGGATCGCGCAGTCCGTCTTCGACGTGCATATCGACCGTACGCCCTGCGGGATGACCGTCACGAAAAAACTCGTCCGGGAAAAGGAACACAAAAAGGAAAACGGCAGCGTTCTGCTCTGCGGAACTTCTTCGATCCAAAATACGAGTTTTCCCGTGGCCGTCCGGCAGATTTCCGGTTCCGGGCTCAAGCGCATTTCCTGCGCCCCGGAGGAGGGGGACAGCCTGAAAAAGGGTGCAAAGATCGGCATGATCCTTTTCGGCTTCCGCACGGAACTCTATCTGCCTGCGAAAACCCCCGTTTCCATCACCGGTGCCGTAGGGGAAAAGGTACTTGCCGGGCAGACGGTCCTGGCCGTTTTCCGCGGGGAACAGAATCCGTAAAAATCACATTTCCAATCAAGGAAGGGGTGCTGAATTGAAGAAAGTGGTAAAAAGTCTTGTCCCGCTGGTCAAATACCTGAAATGGATCCCCAATGCGCTGACTTTAGGCAACTCCCTCTGCGGGTTCGCCGCCATTTTGTTCACGCTTCTGGTCTATGATCCCGGAAATGCCTCCTCCTGCAGTTCCATTTTCGCCTTCAGCGCCTTCATGATCCTCTGCGCCATGGTCTTCGACGCCTTCGACGGATATGCCGCAAGGCTTCTGAACGCGGCAAGTCTTCACGGCATCCAGATGGATTCTCTGGCGGACATGGTCACTTTCGGCGTGGCGCCGGCTACCCTGGTGGCGGTCATGGCCCATCGGCTTTCGGAAGTCAGGAGCAAGGAATTCCTGCTGGTCTGGTGTCTTTCCGCCATTTATCTGGGGTGTGCCGCTCTGCGGCTGGCCAAGTACAACGTGCACGCCATGCAGGAAAAGAAGAGTTCGGACAAGTTTTCCGGCATTCCTTCCCCCGGCGCGGCGGCGGCCATCTGCAGTCTCATCTTCCTTTTCGCCGTGGAACACTCCGACAAGCCCTCCATGCTGAAACTCATTACCGTTCTTCCCTGGTACGCGGCGATTCTTGGGTTCCTCATGGTGAGCACCATCCCCTACCAGCATTTCGGCAAGTGGTTCTTTTCCGCCCTGCACAACAAGCGGCGTCTGGCGGTGCTGATCCTCATCATCGCCTCTCTGGCGGCGGAATCCATCCTGAGAAAGACCTATCCGGTCTGGGTCATAGCCGTTCTCATCAACGGTTATGTGATCTGGGGACTGATCGCCTTCTGTCTGGTCCGTATCGGTCTCCTCAAGAGAGTGGAAGACGCGCACTTGTGAGGCGCGGGGCCGGAAGGCCCCACGGGCCATGGGCCCCAGTTACCAGTTACCAGTTACCAGTTGCCAGTTGCCAGTTGCCAGTTGCCAGTTGCCAGTTGACAGTTGACAGTTGACAGTTGACAGTGGGGGATGGGAAAAACACTTCTCTCGTTTCCAACGGAGACGCATCCAGCCGGCGGTGTGCGTATTTCCAGCCGCCCCCTCCGTACCTATCCGTACAACTCCGTTCCCATCCGTATTCCCCAGCCCGAGCTGGAAACGCGGGCCGTGTTTTTTCGCTCTGCGTTCCCCTCTTGAGACTTGAGACTTGTGTCTTGAGACTTTCTTCGTGTTTTTTCCTTCCTCCTCTTGTTTTTTTTCGTCTTTGTGTATATAGTATAGTTCAAGGTACCGGAACCAAAAAGAAAAAACAAAAAAGCCGAAACCTTTCGGGTTTGGCGCAAGGAGAAAGAAATGAAGAAAATGAACGTGCTGTTCGCCATCGTGCTGGGAGCAATGACTGCCGCTGTTTCCGCAGAGGAAAAAGCTCCGGCAAAGGCCCCGGAGAAAGCGCCTGCCGTCGAAGCGGAGAAGAACCATGTGAAGAACGGCTCCTTCGAGGAGCTGGACAAGGACGGCAAGCCCAAATTCTGGTCGCTGCGGGGCAAAGCCGAACTGGTGAAGACCGAAAAAGGCAATGTCATCAAGCTCTCCAAAGGGGAAACCTATCACCTTCTGGCCTATGGGGGCGAACTGAATCAGAAGCCCTATGAGAGAAAGATCGCTTTTTCCTTCACGGCATCGGGCAAGGGGAAACTGTATTTTTATTTCGTCCGGTATACCGATACTCGGGACGCCAAGGCGAAAAACGGCTATACCCGCAAGATCCACAAGAACCTTCCGGAAGACAAGGCCTCCTTTGCCTTCACTCTCACGGAAACTCCCCAGGTCTTTTCCGGTGAATACACCATCAAGGCCAACGAATGGGTGGGGATCTTCTTCAACTCCGCCGACGCCGTCCTGGACGATGTCTCCGTTCGGCATATCAAATAGGCAGGGCTTTCCGAAAGGGTTTCGCGGTGAAAAAAGTTCTTCCCGCCGTTCCGAAAAAGCGTCCTTCCCAAAAGAGCGGGCCGGAGCAGAAACTTGTGGAGATCTACGAGCTTCTCCGCCAAGAGTACGGCCCGCAGAAGTGCTTTCTTCATCATGAAACCCCCTTCCAGCTGCTGGTGGCCACCATCCTTTCCGCCCAGTGCACGGACAAAACGGTCAACAGCGTGACGCAGGAGCTTTTCCGGCACTTTTCCACGCCGGAAGAGTTTGCCGACGCCGATCTTGCCCAAATCGAGGCCCTTGTGCGCAAATGCGGTTACTACAAGGCGAAAGCCCGTCATATCCGGGACGCTTCCGTAAAGATCCGGGACGAGTTCGGCGGCGTGCTTCCTTCCACGATGGAAGAGCTTCTCACTCTCCCCGGCGTGGGGAGAAAGACGGCCAACGTGGTGCTTGCCGACTCCTTCGGCGTGCCGGGACTCCCGGTGGATACCCATGTGATCCGGCTGAGCAATCTCATCGGGCTGGTGAAAACCAAGGATCCCGTGAAGATCGAAGAGATCCTGTGCAAGGCGTTCCCCGAAGAGCGTGCCGGGGAGCTGGGAGAGCTTTCCCATCTTCTCATCGTCCACGGGCGCAGCTGCTGTACGGCAAGGCGTCCGGCGTGCGAAAACTGCGTGATCCGGGAAAAGTGCGGCAGAAAGAAGTAGAGTTGGACCGGGGAAAAGGGCTTTCTTTCCCCCTGTGAGGAATGAAAATGACGTTGATCGAAAAATTCCGCCAGATCAAGAAATTCCCGGATTTTCTCTTTTTTCTTCCCGCAAAGATCATCTTTCTTCTCCGGTATGTCATGCGTCACGAGATCGTGGATCCCAACAAGTACATCGGCGCGAAAAAGGCCCCCGCGGTGATTCTGATCTGGCACAACCGATTGCTTTTCTTCCCGGTCATGTTCCCCCGGTGGGAGAGGGAACACACGGCGGCGTTGATCAGCGCTTCCCGGGACGGGCAGTACATTGCGGATCTCTGCAAACAGTGGCATGTGGAATCCATCCGGGGTTCCTCCTCCCGGAAGAGCGCAAAGGTCATGGGAGAGGCGATGGATTGCCTGAAAAGGGGCAAATTCGTGGCCATGACGCCGGACGGCCCCAGAGGTCCCCGCTACTCCATGAGCCGGGGCCCCGTGCGCATGGCAAGCGAAACGGGCCTCAAGGTCTATCCCCTTGCGATCCTCTATTCTTCCTACTGGGAACTCAAGGGCTGGGACAAGTTCCAGATCCCCAAACCCTGGGCGAAGATCACGCTGAAGGTGGGAGAACCGGTGGTTATCCCCCCCGGTCTCACGGAGGAGGAAGTGGATCAGTGGCGGGAGGTCCTGCGGAAGAAACTCAACGAGATCTCGGGGGTCACTTTCGAAATGGAAAAAGAGGCGGAAAGAGACGCCGTGGAATATGCCGCAAGAAAGGCGGCGAAAAGAAACAGAAAGTCGGAAAAATGAAAGTCGGAGTATTGTGCATAGGAGACGAGCTGCTGAAAGGGGCAGTCATCAACACCAATCTGGGACACATGGGGGCCAAACTGCTGGAGGCGGGGATCTACCCGCAGATGGCTCTGGAGGTGCCTGACCGCTCGGAGGACGTGATCCGTGCCCTGAAGATCCTGATGAAGGAGACCGATTTCGTGCTGGTTTCCGGAGGTCTGGGCCCCACTTCCGACGATCTCACCAAACCCGCCGTAGCGGAATTTCTGGGCAGGAAACTCTTCCGCAGCGAAGAGGCGGTAAAGGCCATTACCGAACGATGGGCCAGCATGAAACGGGGGGAACTCCCTTTGCACTTCCTTTCCCAGGCGGATATTCCCGAAGGAGCGGAACTCATCCCCAACCATTACGGCACGGCGCCGGGGATCTTTCTCCAGCTGGGGGAAAAGGATCCCTTCCCGGGAAAACGCATTGCCATGATGCCCGGGCCCCCTTCCGAACTCAACCCCATGTTCGATCTTCAGGTGCTTCCTCTGGTGAAAAATGCTCTGGACGGAAAACTTTTCTCCTTCCTTTTCCATATTGCCGGCGTGGGGGAATCCCGGGTGGAGGAGAGAATGCAGAAGATCATTGCCGCTTTTCCCGCCCTCTCCGTAGCCTATTGCGCCGCGCCGGAATTCGTCAAGCTTTTCATCACCTCCGCCAACGCCGAAACCATCCAAAAGGCTTCCGGGATGATCCGCAGGGAATTCGAAAAGGAACTTTTGTCCGACGAAACCAAATCGGTTGCGGAAGAGGTGCTTTTGCTCCTGAAGGAAAAAGCGTTCACGCTCTCCCTTGCGGAATCCTGCACGGGGGGGCTCATCAGTCAGCTCGTCACCAACGTTCCCGGCGCCTCGGAAGTCTATTCCGGCGGCATCGTCTGCTATTCCAACGAGGTCAAAAACCGTCTTCTTTGCGTGGAGGAAACGATCCTGCGGGAACACGGCGCCGTAAGCAGTCAATGCGCCGGAGCGATGCTGGAGGGGCTGAAAAAGGCCTTCGGAAGCACTTGCGGCATTTCCGTTACCGGGATAGCCGGCCCCGGCGGAGGGACCCCGGAAAAGCCCGTGGGGCTCGTTTACATAGGCGTCTTCTGCGGGGAAAACTCTCATGTGGGCAGATACCTTTTCCGGGGCAGCCGGGAGCAGGTCCGCGCCCGCAGCGCCGCCGTGGCCCTGAATACGCTTCGGTGCATGCTGAAAGGCTACGATCTTTCCTGTGCGGGAAGTATTGCTTTCACGTGTCCCCGCTCCTGATTTTTCAGGAAAAGAGGAACATAAACACTCCCTTGAAAAGTCTTGCCGCCTTGAGGCAGATCCCCGTGAGGACATTGGAGAAATGACACTCCGTGGTTATGCCGCACACCAGAGAAAAAAGGCATGTCCAGAAGATCCATTGAAGCGTCTTTTGCGAGGGGGATGGAAATTTCAAAGATAATTTCCCGTCGCCGTAAAGCAGAAACACGACGAGAACGATGTCCAGCAGGAATGCCGTCTGCCAGCGGGAGTGGTCCGTGGCAATGAGACAGGCAAGATTGGGGATCAGGGCTGCCGCCAGCAGAAAGAGGAATTTCCAGCGGAGAAGCTTTTCCTCTTCGGGCAGACTTTCATACGCCTTTTTCCACAAGGTGAAGGGATAGTACCCTGCGGCAAGAAACACGAGAAACGAGACGATATATCCCAGCGCATAATCCGTGAGCATGGTACTTTTGAAGGCATAGACAAAGTGCTCCCAATAGGTCTTGTCCGCATAGATGGCTACTCCCAGATCCCCCGTCTTTCCCACGTTGCAGTTTTTGACGCACAAGGCGTCCAGCACCGCCGGAGCGGGCATGTTTTTCCGCATGAAATAGAGGAGAACGAGGGAAAAAACGCAGGAAAGGAAGAGCAGAACAAGATAGAATACGGAACGGGGCTTTTTCCGATCCGTCCTGTAGAAGGCCGTTGCACAGATCAGGGGCAGAAAAAGAAGAAGAAAGATCTCATGGATCATGACTCCCGCCGGAACGAGAAGCAAAACGAGATATTTCCAGAGGGAATCGCGGAAGATCGCCAGCGTGCTGAACAATGTAATGGCAAAAAGGAAGAGATCCAGTCTCCCGAAATGATAAAGCAGACAGCTCCGGGAAGGCGGAACGGCCAAAAGAAGGAGAAGCGCAAGAAGAAGGGAGCTGAACGTGCCTTCGTCTTCGATTTTCCGGAGATAGTTCAGCGCGGCCAGCACGCATCCAAGGAAAAACGCTCCGGAGAGCGCGAAAAGGATCGCGAAAAAGAGATTGCCGGAAATATATTTCGTGAGAAAACAGTAAAAAGTTCCCACGAGTCCCCGGGGAATGAAACCCGCGTCATAATTGAGGAAGTAATAGGAAAGGATGTAGGGATCGGTGATCTGCCAGACGTGACTTGTGCGGATGAGACACAGCTGGGAATAGATTTGCAGCAACAGAAGGGCGGGCACAAGAAAAAGAGCCTTTCTGCTCCTGAAAAACGCGAGAAAAGACGAAAAAAAGTTTTGCTCCATGCGCGCGGAAAACTCTCCTTCCGGATATTGGTTTTGCCAACTAATATATATCCGGAAAGGAAAAAATCAAGGCTCTCTTTCCTCCCGCAGATCCCGGGCGTTTTCCAGAAGGAAGCCCACCTCCGGACTGCGAAGCGCAATGCGTCTTACCAGGCGGTTGATGCTGGCAAGCCCCATGTGGAGATGGAAGGCGATCTCCCTGTAGTTCATTCCCTTGAGGCGCATCCGCACGACTTTCAGCTCCTTGCCGGAGTGGACAAGCGTAAGAAGTTTTTCCATGCCGTCCAGGAGAAAAAGGGCATTGGAAAGCGTGCAGAAGGAAGCGGAACTATCTTTCCCGCTGTTTTCCGGGGGAGTCTCCTTTTCATCGAAATAGATCTCCGGTTCCACGGAGGCTTCCGGGCCCGTTTCCCGGGGAAAAGAGCGGAATTGCGACGCCATGATATATCCTTGTTTGTCCGATGCTGTTTCGGACTACACGGCGCGTCAAAGGGAAATGCACGGGGAAAGTCTCAAGAGGACGCAGAGCGAAAAAACACGGCCCCGGCTGGAACATCCGTCCTGTTTTTTTCGCTCTGCGTTCTTCAGGCGCGGATCAGGGCAAGGGCCTCGTCCCGCTTCTCTTCCATGAGTTTCTTCTCATTGGCTTCGACGATGAGACGGATCAGGGGTTCCGTGTTGGAGGAGCGCACGTTCAGCCACCAGTCGGGATATTCGGAAGAGATCCCGTCCAGCTGGAAGAGATTCCCGTCGGCATACTTTTCCCGGATGCGGGCAAGTACGGAGGCGGGATCGGCGACCTTGGAGTTGATCTCTCCGCTGGAAAAATATTTCCGCAGGGGAGCCACCAGTTCGCACAAAGGCTTGTTTTTCGCGCAGAGCAGATTGGCCAGCTTGACCATGGCAAGCCCCTGGGATTCCGCCACGAAGTTTTCCTTGAAGTAGTAGTGTCCGGAAAGTTCGCCGGCAAAGACCGCGCCAGTCTCCCGCATCTGGGCCTTGATGAAGGCGTGTCCCACTCTGGACATGATCGCCTTGCCGCCGTTTTCCTCGATGCACTCCCTGACCGCACGGCTGCTGCGCAGATCGTAAAGGATCGTTGCCGGGCCTTCGGAAAGGATATCCTGCGCGATGAGGGCGGTGAAAAGGTCCATGGGAATGATCTCCCCCTTGTTGTCGATGAAGCCGCAGCGGTCGGCATCTCCGTCCAATGCGGCGCCGAAATCCGCCCCCGTCTCCCTGACCTTGGCGAGGATCGCCGAAAGGGTTTCGGTCTTCAGCGGATTGGCTTCGTGATTGGGGAAGGTCCCGTCCAGCTCCTTGTAGAGGGGAATGATGTCGAAGTAGGGTTCGATGCCCTTGATCTCATAGGAGCCCATGGCGTTGGCGTAATCCACCACGACCTTGAGTTTCCGGTCGATGCGGGCAAAGGAGCGGAGGAAGGAAGCGTATTCTTCCGCAATGCTGTACGGGATGATCTTTCCGGTTCTTTCCGCGGCGGGCCACTTGTCCAGAGAAACCATTTTTTCGATGTCGGCGATTCCGGAATTGCCGCCGATGGGGACGGCTTCCCTCCGGCAGAGCTTGAATCCGTTCCACTCGGCGGGATTGTGGGAAGCGGTGATCATCACGCTTCCGTCGGCTCCCAGTTTCCCGTTGGCATGATAGGACTGGGGCGTGGAGCAGAGCCCCAGGTCGATGACGTCGGCGCCCTGAAGAGTGATCCCTTTCGCAAGGGCCTCGAAAAGGGGCTGGGAATGGGGACGCATATCCCTGCCCACCACGATCTTTTTCGCCTTGAGAAAGACCACAAGAGCGCGTCCCACTTTTTCCGCGATCTGCGCATCGAGCTGTTCCGGGTAGATCCCGCGAATGTCATAGGCTTTGAAGATTCCTGCCATTTTTTTTCTCCTTTTCTTTATGGATTCTTATGGATGAACGTCGTTTCAGGCGGTCCTTCTGTCCTGGGAACGGTAGGAGACCGCTTCGAAGATATCCTGTTTCCGGATGTTTTCGCTGCCCGCAAGGTCGGCGATGGTGCGGGAGACCCGCAAGATCCTGTCATAAGCTCTCGCGCTCAGTCCGAATTCCCGTATGGCGTGGCGCAGAAGCGTTTCGGTGGCCTTGTCCAGCTGACAGTACCTCGCGATCTGGGCGGACTCCATCATGCCGTTGCAGAAGGTGCCCGTCCCCTTGTATCTTGCCAGCTGTCTTTCCCTTGCGGCAATGACTCTTGCCCGGATGGCGGCGCTGGATTCGGAGACGTTTTTCTGCAGGAGTTCCTCTTCGGAAAGGGCCGCCACTTCCACATGGATGTCGATCCGGTCCAGCAGAGGCCCGGAGATCTTGGAACGGTAGGCCCGGATCTGCATGGGGCGGCACCTGCAGGGATGCAGACGGTCTCCCAGATGTCCGCAGGGGCAGGGATTCATGGCGGCAATAAGCACGAAACGGGAGGGGAAATCACAGCTCCCCGCCGCCCGGGAAATGGTCACCATCCCGCTTTCCAGCGGCTGACGGAGCACCTCCAGCGTGGTCCTTTTGAATTCCGGCAGTTCGTCCAGAAAAAGTACGCCGTTGTGGGCAAGACTGATCTCCCCCGGCCCCGGATTGCTGCCTCCGCCGATCAGTCCGGCATCGCTTACGGTATGATGGGGCGAACGGAAGGGCCTCGTCCGCATGAGCGGGCGGTCGGCGGAAAGAAGCCCCAGAAGGCTGTAGATGCGGCTGGTTTCCAGCGTCTCCTTTTCGGTCATAGGAGGCAGGATCCCCGGCAGACGTCTGGCAAGCATGGATTTCCCCGAACCGGGAGGACCCGAAAAAAGCACGTTGTGTCCCCCCGCCGCGGCGATCTCCAGAGCGCGTTTGGCGGCGAACTGCCCCTTCACGTCGGCGAAATCCGGCACGCTTGCCCAGTCCGGCTCCCCGAACAGGGTGTCGGCGGCCTCTTTGGGCACGGGAATGCGTTTCCCCGCAAGAGCCTCCACGGCTTCGGGGAGAGAGGAGACCGCATAGACCTTTTTGGTGGAGGCGGCAAGAACGGCCTCCTGAAGATTGCCTGCGGGAACGATCAAACTCTCCACCTGGGAGAGTTCCCGGGCAAGCAGCGCAATGGAGACCACCCCTTTGACGGGCCTTACCGATCCGTCCAGAGCCAGTTCGCCCGCCACCAGCGTCCGGGAAAGCGCCTCCTTTTCCGCGCCCCCCATGGCGGCGGCAAGGCCCAGAGCGATGGGAAGATCGAAGGATGCCCCCTCCTTGCGGATGTCGGCGGGAGCCAGATTGACAAGGGTGTTTCCCCGGGGGTGGCCGAAGCCGCAGGCGTACAGGGCGGACCGGATCCTTTCCCGGCTCTCCCGCACCGCGGCATCGGGAAGTCCCACGATGGAGACCATGGACTGCTCCCCCCTGCCGGAGGCGTTGACCTCCACTTCCAGAAGGAGCGCCTCGATTCCCGTGAGCGCCGCGGAATATGTCCTTGTCAGCATGAAAACCTCCTGCGAAACGTCATTGGACGCGCTTGCCCAGAAGGAAGTACATGGCCGCGGCCGCTCCGGCGTAGTAGCCGATGTCCCTCCGCAGTTCACTGCAGACGATCTGGCAGGCGTCGGTCATCTCCTTCCACGCAAAGCGGGGCAGGTACCGGAGAATGGGCGCCGTATAGAGGTCGCCCACGGCCCAGGCCAGCGTTCCCAGAACGAGCCGTTCCGGATTGAAGGTGTTGAGAAGGATCCCGAAGGCCTGAGCGTTGCGCATGGCGATTTCGTCCCAGACTTCCAGAGCCAGCGGCACTCCGGCCCGCACGGCCTTTTCCAGAGCCAGCATATCGATATCTTCCACCTTCCCTCCGGCGAACTGCACGATGGGGTGGTCCGTTTGTCCTTTCAGAAGCTCCTGAAGGTGCAAGGCGACGCTTCTTCCGCCGCAAAAGGCTTCGTAACACCCTTTGTGGCCGCAGCCGCAGACCCGGTCCGAATTCATTTCCAGAGGGACATGCCCGAATTCGCCGCCGAAAAAGGTTTTGCCCCGAAGAAGGGCGTTGCCCGTTACGATCCCTGCGCCTATTCCGGTGCTCATGGTGAGATAGATGAAATCGGTCTTCCCTTTCCCCGCGCCGAAGAACCATTCCGCCAGCGCCGCGGAATTGGCGTCGTTTTCGAAGCATCCGGGGATCCCCAGAGCGTTCCGCAGATAGTCCAGAATGGGCACGTTGCGCCATTTCCGGTTGTTGGGAGGATTCAGCAGAATCCCGTTGGGGATGTCGGCAGGTCCCGGCGCGGAAATGCCGAACCCGGCAAGATCGGAAACATCAAGAGAGCTTTCCGCGGCGAGAGCCTTTCCCGTTTCCGCAAGGAGAGGCAGGATCTCTTCCGGATCCGTGTCCTTGTTTTCCACCCTTCTTTTTCCCAGAAGGCGCCCGGACTCGGTAACGAGCCCTATGCCGATCTTGGTGCCGCCTATGTCATAGCCCAGAAGGACTTTTTCCCCGCAGGAGCCGCTCATGAACCGCCCCCTCATTTGTCTTCGGAAAGAAGCTTGAGAACATACGCTTCCGGCGTCATTTTCTTTTCCGCGGCCTTGATGTGCAGTTTCCGGTTCAGATCCTTCGTCAGCGGCAGGGGAAGACGCGCTTCCGGATACTTTTCCTCCCAGTTCCTGCGCATGGCTTTTACCTTCTCCTCCGGCACGCCGAAGGTCTTGAGAATCACTTCCGCCATCATGGCGTGGCCCCGTCCGTTCATATGGACGCCGTCGTAGGTGAGCTTGTTCCCTTTGATGACGGCAAGTTCCGGAGAGGCGACTTCCTGCTGCATCTCCTTGTTGATGTCCGCAAGGAGACACTTCTTTTCCTCCGCAAGTTCCCGCAGGAAATCATTGTAGGGCTTCAGTGCGGTATTGGCCTTGTTTTTCGCATCTTCCCGGATCATGGAAGCGGTCATGATGACCACCTTGATCCCGGCGGCCTGCGCCTTGTCCACGATCTGGGTGATGTTCTTCTTGTAATCCGGAAGAAGAACGCCGTTTTTCCCGTGGGCCACATCGTTCACCCCGCAGGAAAGGAGCATCCACTGGGGCTTTTTGGCGATCACGTCCTTGTCCACTCTTGCCAGCATCTGGTTGGATTTGTTGCCGCTGATCCCCGCCGGGACCATGCTTGCCTTCACTCCGGCTTCCTTGAGTCCTTCGATCACCAGGGGGAGATACCCCATGTAGATTCTTTTGCCCGCCCCCAGCTGGGTGATGGAATCCCCCAGGAAGGCAATCTTTTCCCCGTCTTTCACGACGATCTCTCCGGCAAACACGGAGAGCATTCCCGACAGCACGAACAGCAGAACAAGCACTTTTTTCATTTTTCTACTCCTTTGAAAACGGTTTGGTGAAACAAACAAAAAAACGCCCCCGTCAAGAGGGCATTCTGCGGAAGGAAAGACGTTCCGGAAAAGCTTCCGTCAAGCCTTATTTCCCCTGCTGGCTGAACCCGATCACGGGAATGTTCTTGCCCTCCCAGATGTTGCTGTACTGGGCGGCAAGCACGAAAACAAGGTAGGCGGCAAGAAGAAGCGCGATGATTGCGGTAATGGCGAACAGCAAAGAGGGCTCCCCGCCTGCGGACTTCTTTTCCGGAGCGGCTTCCGCATCCGCATCGTCGGGCTTTATCCCGACGACGTTGATGGGATCGTCATTGATTTCAAGCTTCTTGCCTTTCCTGTTCTTGCTGGGGTCCTGCATATTGAGGGCGGCGCCCTCGTCGGGAGCGGGCGGAGGAGGAGCGGCAGGCTCTTCCTTGTCCTTCTTGAGGGAAAGTCCGGCGGGGACCCCGGGAGCTCCTCCCGCGGGGGCGGAGGAATCCTCCTTCTTGAGGGAAAGCCCCGGAGGCGTTCCGGGAAGCTGAATGGTCTTGGCTCCGGGCTCCGCACCCTCGGGGGCAGGGGGTTCCGTCCCGGCGGAGGGCGGAGGCAGTTTCACGGTCTGGGCGG
>JAGAEF010000170.1 GCA_017613255.1 Lentisphaeria bacterium | reverse complement strand
GCTTCTCCCGGATCCTGTGCATCATCCACGGGACGACGGCCCGGAGAAATCCTTCCGTCATGATGTCCCCGGCATTGTAGGAAAAATACCCGAAGGGCTTGCCGCCCTGAATGGGGGATATTCCGTGTTCGAAGGGGATCCCCACGGCCACGGGAGCGAAACTTGTCCCCCGTTCCGGGTTCTTCATGATGAAGTCGTACCACACCTTCATGGCCTCTCCGTGAGGAGAAAGCTCATAGACGCCGTCTTTGTCCTTGTCCACGCAGTAGGTCCAGGGCCAGACTTCGTTGCGCACCATCTGCGCTCCGGAGAACCAGGCAAGGAAGCGGTCCCGCTTGTTGAGGGAGGGGGAGATCCCGCCGTCCCCGCCAGCGGCGTTCAGCGACCAGGTGCCGATGTAGTCGGGGTCGGTGTACCCCTTTTTGCCCGTCATTCCCACGGCGATATACCAGCCCCAGGGGACCCCGTACTGGCGGGAGGCGCCCCGTATGAAGTACATCTGGGGCTGATGGCGCTGATAGCCGGCGCAGGTCGTTTCGATGAAGGCGTACCCGCAGCCCCATTCCATGGCGTAGTGATTGAAGGCCAGCGCGCAGTCCAGAAAGACGGTTTTGGTTTTGTCGCCGAACTGGAGTTTCGTGAGGCTGTCGTGGATGAGCTTGATCCCCTTGAGCGCGTCTTTGCGGGTTTTGGGATTGGCGATCTTGGAGGTGATCTCTTCCACGTTCCTGCTGGAAATGCCTTTTTTCTTCAGCGTTCCCGGCAGATCCTGGGCCCAGAGAAGGGCGCGGTAGGCATTGTCCCACTCCTCCACGGGGAACCCGACGAAGTCAGGATGTGCTTTTTTCCACTCTTCATACCCTTTGGCATCCATGATGATATCCGTGAAGCTCCGGGTGACTTCCGCGCCCCGCATGACGATGAAGAAGGGCGTTTTTTCCGGGATCTTCAGGGCGGAAATGTGTTTCATGGAAACTTTTCCCAGAGAGGTCTGCCCGTTGACGGCCACCCGGAGGAATTTCGTTTTCACCGGAGAGAAACGCACGTCCGCCTCCGGTTTGGTGTTCTCCTCCGTCTTCGTTCCGGGAATGATCTCCCAGGAGGAAGCTTTTTCCTTTTTCGTGCAGAGGGCGAACTTGCTGGCTAGATTGATGTATTCGTCCCCGTCTTCCACCCGGGGACGCCCGGAACTCAGCTGAACGCGGGCGATCTCCACGGGTTCGGGAAATTCGAAGTCGTACCACCCTTTCTGGTCACTGCCCCGCCGGGGGGGATAGGTGTAGGAGCAGGACTGGGCGGAAAAATCGCCGTCCGTGACCCGTTCCGGATACCGCAAAGTCGCCTTATCCGCTCCCGCCGTGAGACGGGCCTTGGAGGTGATTTCTTTTCCCGATGTGTCGAAGATCTTGATCTCCCGGACCATCAGACGGTTGTAAACGGGAGGCGTGCTGTCCAGCAGAGGAACGGCGTAGGAAAGAACTGTTCCTTTGGTCATGGGCTCTTTCGCGATCTTGCTGAATTTGGGGTCGTCGGGCTTGAAGCTGACGGGATTGAGGAAGGGTTTCCCGTTCAATGGCGGCGGCCCGGGAAAGCAGGGATAAATATTGGTGTTAGCCGCAAAATTCCCCTTTTCCGCGTACAGGAAGGGGGCAGCGGCAGCTCCGGCAAGAGCGAGAAGGAGTGTTTTTTTCATGGCACAAAGGTGTTAAGGGGTTAAAAAAAGACCTTCTCCGGGTGCTTTCGGACACGGCGGAGAAGGCCGGAAGAAACAGTTTACTTGGCGAATCCGAGAACTTTCAAAACTTCCGCGATGGTCACAAGATCCTCGAAGCCGCTGTAGATGAACATGCCCTTGCCCACCTTGGTGTAGCAGGTGTTGACCAGACCGGGCTTGTCGGCAATGTAGATGAGGGGCTTGGCGTCCACAAGGTCCTTGACGGCGACCGTATAGACGATTTCCTGCGTGAATTCTCTTTCCCTGCCCATGGCCTTGTCGTACTTGAACTTCACGGGGATCCTCACCGGGTTCGTCACGCTGTAGGGCTTGTTGTGGATGGGTTCGTATCCGTCGAAGCCGCCCACGCCGAAGGCGATCTCCCCGGTTTTTTCCTTGAGCTGGGTCATGGTGGTGTAGGTCATATAGATGGCGCCGCCTTCCTTGATGTAGGCAAGGAAGTCATCCTTGGCTATGGCGGTAAGGGAGGCCCCGAAAACGAAAACGATGTCATACGTCTTGAGTTCCGCAAGGGGAGGAAGCTTCTGCCCGTTCTCCTTCCAGGATTTGCCCTTGATGAGTTCGCTGTACTGGGCGAGCTTGAGTCCGGTGTTCTTGAACTTGTACTTGAGCCAGTTGTTGAAGTAGTCCTTGCCGCAGAGGATGAGGGCGGATTTCCCCGCTGCTTCCTTGCTCTCGGTTTTCTCCTGCGCAAGCAGGGAGGCTGGGAGTGAAATGCAGAAAAATACTGCGGCGAGAATTGCGGCGGTCCATTTTTTAGAGAACATTTTTCTCTCCTTTTTTTGTTTTCCGGTGGCCTTTCGGGTTCTCCTGCCGGACGGGGCGGGAGTCCTTTTTTTCTAACATACCACCGGGAACGGAAAAATCAAGTTTTTTCGGCGAAAAAAACGGTATTTCCCGGAAAAGCGTGCCGGAAAGCGCTCCGTTTTCCGGCCCCGGAACAAAAGAAACCGTTCCGTTTTTCCGGCAAAAAGGCTTCCTTCCCGCTTCCGGAGGGGAAAAAGTATCACCAGAATGATGTTTTGTATCATATTTCGCAACTTTTTTCCGGAAAAGGCCTTTGCAAAGGGAGGGAAAAATGTGTATAGTAATGCGGAAAGAATCTTTCCCGAACTGAAATCAACCGTGGAAACACGAAAAAAAGAAAAAAAAGGAGCAGAACATGAAGAATGGAAAATTGCAGGCCGCCGTCATCGGACTGGGTGAAGGATTCCGGCACGTAAAGGCGTACAAAACGACCCCCGACTACGATCTCGTGGCGGTCTGCGATCCCCTGCCCGATCCCCTGCCGCCCCACATGCAGGCGCGTCTGGCGGAATACGATCTGGCCCATACGACCCGCAGGTATCATGATTACAAGGAAGTGGTGAACGATCCGGAGATCGATGTCGCCTCCGTGGTCTCCCCCGACTACTATCACGCCGAACAGGCCATCGCCCTTCTGGAAGCGGGCAAACACGTTCTCTGCGAGAAACCCATGACGCTGGATCTGGGAGAGGCCGCCGCCATCGCCGAAGCCGTGCGCCGCACGGGCAAAACCTTCATGATCGCCCATCCCACCCGCTATACCCCCGCCTTCATCCTTGCCAAGAAGATGATCGCCAGAGGGGATATCGGCGAACTCTTCATGGCGGAGACCGAATATGCCCACAACTACCGTCACGTGGGCGGGGTCGGCGGCTGGAGAAAAGACGCCAGAAGAGACCCGATGCTGGGCGGCGGCTGTCACGCCGTGGACTTCCTGCGCTGGGCGGTGGATGATCTCATCGACGAATCCTTTGCCTACGGGACCAAGAAGGGCCTTGCGGACTGGCCCATCGACTTCGACTCCTATTTCGCCGTCTACAAGTTCAGGAACGGGGTCATCGGCAAGGTCATGTGCTCCACGGGCGTTTCCCGTCCCTACACCATGAGAAGCGTCTTCTACGGCACCAAAGGGACCATCATCTGCGACAACCTGAGCGGCAAGATGCAGCTTTCCAGCGTGCCTTTCTTCGACAGCACCAAGGACTCCACCGCCTTCGTCGACATTCCCGTGGAAGTCAACAACCACAACGTGGAATCTCAGGTGAAACTCATGGCGGACATCGTCCTGCGGGGCGCCAGGAACACGGCGGACGTGGTGGAAGGCGCCAGGACCGTGGCCGCCTGCGCCGCGGCCATCGAATCCGCCCATACCGGCAAGCCCGTCAAGGTGCGCAGCGATTTCTGAACCCTTTTCACGCGAGGAAAATATGATCAAAGCGGGTTTTTACGAGTGCGATATAACACCCCCTCTGGGAACCGAGTGTCCCGGCGGGTTCACCAAGCGGCTCATCAAGGTCATCTGCGATGCCCTGAAGGTGCGTGCGGTGGTCTTCGACGACGGAAAAAGGAAAGTGGCTCTGGTGGGGATCGATACCATTGGAGCGGGCCCCCTGTTCCGGAAGAAAGTGGAAGAGCTCCTCCCGGATTTCGAGGTCATTATGAGTGCCTCCCACACCCATTCCGGCGGCAATCTGCGGGATCCCTTCCCCAATCAGGAAAAACTCCCCCCGGACGTGCTGGAAAACATGCGCACGGAACTCACCTTCCACGACGCGGACTACTACAACTCCTGCCTGAAGCAGGTGGTCACCGCCGTGACGCTGGCTGCCGAAAGAGTGGAGGAAGTGGACTTTTCCTTCGGGCGGGGCAGAGTGGACAATTTGATCTTCAACCGCAGGATCAGCATGAAGGACGGCACCGCCCTTACCCATCCGGGCAAGGGGAATCCGGAAAACGCCGACTATGCCGGTCCCGTGGACAATGAACTGGGCGCCATGGGCCTCTGGAAAAAGGGGACGGACAAGCTTCTGGGATGCGTCATCAACTTCTCCTGCCACGCCTGCATCAATCTGGAGGGAGCCTCTTCCGACTTCCCCGGAGTTGCGGTGAACGCGGTCAAGGGCGTGTTCGGGCCCGAAACCGGAGTCGTCTACATCAACGGCGCCTCCGGAGACGTCACCCAGATCGACAATCTGAGCCTCAAGAAAGACACGGGCAAACGCATCGCCTACAAGCTGGGACGCACCGTGGGCGGTGAGGCGGTAAAGGTCCTTGCCAATGCGGACCGCGGAGAGTGCAGCACTCTGCGGGTCCTGAAAGGGGATCTCACTCTGGAGCGGAAGAAACTGGATGCGGAAAAGGTGGCGGAAGCCTACAAGCACGCCGGCAAGGACGATCCCGAATTCGCCCGCTGCCGGTGGCTCATCACAAGGGATTTCACCTACAAGGCCAATCCCAGCCCCGTGGAGACGCTGCGGGTCATCCAGATCGGGCCTCTTCTCATCGGCAGTTCCTCCGGAGAGATGTTCGCCCAGTACGCGCTGGATTTCAAGGCGGCCTCCCGCTTCCCCTTCACCTGGTACTCCCAGCTGGCCAGCGATCAGCTTGGTTATGTGCCCAGCCCCGACTGCTTCAAGGAGGGCAGGGGCGGCTACGAGACGGTCAACGCCCGTTTCGCGCCGGATACCGGAACGAAGGTCATAAATCTGCTCCTTTCCCTTGCCAAGGACCTTACGCCCGATCCCGCCCCCCAGCCCATTCTGGTGGAACGGGTCACCGAGGCCTGGAGCGCCAACGGGGACAGAACGGCCAAAAAGAAGTAAGGAACATCCTTCTCCCCCTGTCCCGGTCCGGGACGGGGGAGAATTTTACGGAACCGCGGGGTTCCCCATCATGCAAAAAACCGGGGGAAAATATTGGAAAACGGAAAAGGAACGCTCCTTTTGAACCCGAGAAAACTGCTCGTCCTGCTCCTTCTTGCGCTGGCGGGCCGCTGTCTCACCATGGCGATCGTCCCGGTCATCGAACCCTCCGAAGCGCGTTACGCTTCCGTAGGCGCCAATATGGCGTCAAGCGGCAACTTCATGGAGCCGCAGTTCGTTTTTCAGGGTAAACGCCTCATTTTCGAAGGAAAGCCCCCTCTCTTCTTCCAGTGTTCCGGCTGGTGCTGCCGTTTTCTGGGAAAGAGTGAATTTGCCGTGCGTCTGCCTGCGCTTCTCAGCGGCGCGCTCATCCTGCTGTGCCTTTACTGGTGCTGCCGGAAACTGCGGAACAGGGGGGAAGCCTTTCTTGCCGTGACTCTCTGTCTGGGCACGCCCGCATTCTACCTTTTCGCGGGGCTCTGCATGACCGACCTCATGCTTGCTGGAAGCATTTCCATTGCCGTGATGGGCTACATGCTTTTCAGCGCTGCGGAAGATTCCGGGGGACGCAGGACAGGCAGTCTTCTCTTCTTTGCTTCTCTGGGCGTGGGGATGATCGTCAAGGGGCCGGTGGCTCTGGTGCTTGCGGGAATGCCCGTATTCTTTTTCCTTCTCATCAACAAACGCTGGAAAGAGCTCAAAAACCACTCCTGGGCGTGGGGGATCCTTCTTTTCCTTCTTATAGCTCTGCCCTGGTATCTCATGATGACTCTCCGCAATCCCGATTTTCTGGAGTACTTCTTCATCAACGAAAATTTCAAGAGATTCCTGTTCAAGGAGTACGGCGACCGTTACGGGGCGGGCAGGGAAAGTTTCCGGGGAATGGCTTTCCTCTTCTTCCTTCTTGCCAACTTCCCCTTCGTTTTCTTCGGCTTTTTCCTTGCGTTGCGCAAAGGGTTCGGCAAGATCCGGGAAAAGTTGAGAGAGGTTCTGGCGGATCCCCTTACCGGGCTTGCTCTCCTTGCCGTGGTCACCAATACGCTTTTCTGGTGTCTTACCAGCAGAGTTCTTCTGACGTATCTGCTGCCCACCATTCCCATGTGCGCTCTTCTTGTTGCCGAACTCATCTTCCGCTCCGGGAAAGAATCGGAAATTTTGTCCCGGACGCGCAGGGTCTTTTGGATAAGCGCCTCGTTCATAGCGCTGACCGTGGCCGTTCTTGTCTGGGGCGCCTTTTTCGGGGAACGGTTCTTCGACAAGCTTCCCGGTCCCGTCATGAAGAAAGCCCTGAAACACAGGGAACTGGAGAAATACAAGTTCTATTTTGCCCGCAACACTCCCTACAGCGCGGAGTTTTATCTGGGGGATCTCATCCGCAATCACCCCAAGGAGGATCGGCGGGAGTCCTTCCTGAACAGCGCTTCCTGCGTGCTTTTCATCACCCGCAACGATTTTCGCAAGCTCAGGCAGTCCCCCGGCACTCTGCCCGGGCGCAAAAAACTTTTCACTTGCGGCGTATGGGAGGTTTTCGCTCCGCTGGAGCCCTCCCCGGGGAAAAACAAACCGTAATACGGGGAATCCATCGACGTTTTTGTCCCTGCGGGGCTCCTGAAGGGCGTCCTTCCCCTCCGTGTCCCGGCGCCCCGGCTCATGCCGCGGAGCAGTTTTTGTCCGGTAAAAATCGGACAAGACCTTTCTTTTTTTCTTTTTTTTCGAAAAAAAAACATAAGAATTTTGCCTCCCTGTCGTCTTATTGTCGTGATCCGGCGGGAAAAAGAGCATTTTTTGCCGTTTCGGATCGTATATATATGGAAGGTTATCATCGGCATTCCGGGAAAGTGCAGGGGAGTAGGGGCCGCCCGGAATTTTCGGAACAGCGTAATTTCACAAAGAGAGGGAGAAGTCTATGGATGACGAAAAGGAGATGTGTTTCCAGCGTTTGTGCCGCGAAGAACTCGGCTATCTGCGCGGCGGAGTCTTCCGCATCGTCGGCAACGCCGCCGACACGGACGATGTGATCCAGGAAGCCCTGCTGCGCGCCTACCGCAGTTCCCGTTCCTTTCGCGGGGAGGCGGCCCTGCGCAGCTGGGTCTACCGCATTGCGGTGAACTGCGCTTTCGATCTCATTCGGGATCGGAAACGGCAGGCGGAGGCACGCGGGCAGTATGCCCAAACCGTACCGGAAGGAAAAGACGAAAACAAGGAAGGAAAACTTGCCCAGCTGGAACGCGCCGTGGCGGATCTCCCGGAGCTCTACAGGGAAGCGGTGGTCTGGGGGTGCCTGAGCGACCTTTCCGGAAGCGAAGCGGCCTCCCGGCTGGGGTGCAGTGAAAATACGCTGTACCAGCGCATTTACAAAGCAAAGCAGATGCTGAAAAAAACGTTGTCTCAGGAGGTGGCATGATGGAAGACAGGATCCTGAATGATATGCTTGCGCAATGGAAGAAGGAACGCGCTCCGGAAGAAAACGCCTTTTCTTCCGAAAAGGATTTCGAGAAGCGCTTTTTTGCCGAAGTCAGTAAGAAAGAGAGGAAGGTTCCGCGGAAAATGACGTCTCTTCTGGACCGTCTGGCCGCATTGGTTCCCCAGTTGGCCAAGCAGGGCCGTTTCCGTCAGAATCCGATAGGGAAGATCCCGTCTTATTCCGCCAACAGGGCATTGACGGGAAGCAATATGCAGAGACAGGCAGCTCCTCTCCTTTGCCGTACCAAAGCTCTGGTCATGCCCAGTGCATGCTGTGATGCGGTGTCGATGTCCCTGGCCCCGAAGTGCGGCGCCTCCCCGTTCGACGATGCCGATATGGGCGGGAATTTCCCCGTTTTCGATACGGAAGAGTACAAGAATGTGGGAGAACGGCCCTTCGTCCCGGTATCCACCAATCCCTTGTCCACCTTCGGCGCCGATGTGGACAGCGCCATGTACTCCAACGTGCGGCGCATGGTCATGGAGGAACACCGTCTGCCGCCGCCGGAGGCCGTGCGGCTGGAGGAGTTCATCAACTACTTTATCTATGACTACCCAACCCCGGAAAAGGAGGGCGTCATGCGTCCCCATTTCGAACTGGGGAAGGCTCCCTGGGCTCCGGAACGCAAACTGCTT
>JAGAEF010000169.1 GCA_017613255.1 Lentisphaeria bacterium | reverse complement strand
GGATTTGTTCTGCGCCCGCCGAAAAGTTTTCAGGACTTGACAACGATCTGCTTGAAGTTCTTTTTCCCTGTCTTCAAGATGAACTTTCCGGGAAGATCCCCGGCAAGGAAACGCTTGTTCACGTCTGTGATCTTTTTGTCATCGATGGAAACGGCGTTGCCCTGCACGAGACGCCTTGCCTCGCTGGTGGATTTGGCCAGCCCCGCCTCCACGATGAGCTTGGCAATCCCCAGTCCTTCGCCTTCGAAAAGGGCTGCGGCAATTTCGGCCGTGGGAAGTTCCACTTCCGTCTTTGCCGCGGAAAGGCGGGCCGCTTCGCTGGTGGTGGGGATCTTGTTTTCCGGATCCGCGAACCCGAACTTCAGCCCCGCCTGAATGTAGGCTTTGGCGGCCTCCTCCTTGCCGTGGGCCAGCTTGGTGGCCTCGTAGGCAAGAATCTCCTTGGCCCGGTTGATGTTGCCGGAAGCAACAAGCGCTTCCGCCTCTTCCACGGGGATGTCCAGAGCAAATTTCTTGAGAAGATCCAGGATCATCCCGTCGTCGCAGTTGCGCCAGAACTGGTAGTAATCGAAAACGCTGGTCCTTTCCGGATCCAGCCAGACGCTGGCGCCGCCGATGGATTTGCCGAACTTCTGCCCGGTGGCGGGATTCATGAGGAGGGGGATGGTGAGGCAGTACACCTGGATCTTTTCGCCGGACATCCTGCGGATGAGTTCGGTGCCCGCAACCATGTTGCCCCACTGATCCTGTCCGCCCAGCTCCATGGTGCAGCCCAGAGTCTTGAAAAGGTAGTAGAAATCATATCCCTGAAGGAGGGAATAGGAAAATTCCAGGAAGGAGAGCCCGTTCTCCAGTCTCTGCTTCACCGACTCCTGGGCAAGCATCCGGTTGACGGAGAAGCGGCTGCCGATATCCCTCAAGAAGTCCAGAAGATAGAGATCCTTGAACCAGTCGTTGTTGTTGACGAAGTGGGCAAGCCCGTTTTCCATGGAAATGAACTTGGCCAGCTGATTCTTGAGGCATTTGGCGTTTTCCGCTACGGTCTCCTTGGTGAGCATGTTCCGTGCCGTGGATCTCCCGGAGGGATCCCCGATCTGTGCGGTGGCGCCGCCTACGAGCACTACGGGAATATGGCCCGCCTTCTGGAGGAGGCGCATGGCCATGACCGGCAGAAGGTGCCCCACATGCAGGCTGTTTCCGGTGGGGTCGAATCCAACGTAAAAGGTGACTCTCAGCACATTGAGGGCGTTTTCGATGGCCTGACTGTCGGTTTCCTGATAGATGAAACCCCGGGCCTTGAGTTCGTGATAGATGTTCATTTCATTCCTTCCTGACGTGCATTTTCATTTTCTGCGGCGCAAAAAGCGCACTAAAATATAACACCTTCTTACGACCCTGTCAAGAAACAAATCCTTTCCGTTTGCCCTTTTCTTTGTTCCGGAGCGGATCGAAGGCTCTGAAACTGGGCGCTGTGCGGGGATGACTGCATGACCAAACCCGTTGTTCTTGCGGAACATCCGGCAGGGATCGGGGACTTCCTGCGCAGGAGAAACGCTTCTTCGGTATCTTCCCTGCTCTCCTATGCGGATCTGCGCATGGATCTCTCTGCAAGAAAGGTCCCCCGGGGAGGGCGCTTCATTGCCCTTCAGCCTCGGGAGTTCCTGCTTCCGGTACGTTCCGGAGCAGTTTTTCATCAGGAACGGAACTTTTCCCCGAAGGGGACAAGCATCCCGCCCAGAGCGTTGCCCAGCGTCATGATCCCCACCGCCCGCAGAGCGGCCAAGTTCCACTCCCCGGCAACGGCAAAGTAGTACATGCCCGCAATGCTGTGTTCGAATCCGCTTAAGATAAAGACGATGACGCACAGAAAAACCATGATCCCCCGGACGAATCCGGGAAGAGTTTCCCTGCGGAAGGTTTCCACGGCAACGTACATGAGGATCCCGCAGAAAAAGGCGAGAATCATCAGGCTGGGGAAGGTGTCCGCCGCTTTTTCCGCGCAGAGGAGAGTCACGCGCTTTTCGATGATCGGATATACCCTGCTTGCCCGGATCAGCACGCCGGCCAGAAAGCACCCGGTAAGGTTCCCCAGCCAGATTCCCGCAAGAGAAAGCCCGTAGGGGAGAAGATTCTTCTTTTCCTGAACGGCAAAATACCCCACCGCGCCCGTAAAGAGCTTGAGTTTGTAGCTTACGATGGTGAGAAGCGCAAAGGCGAAAAAAACCGCTCCTGCGATCTTGTCGGGCGTGGCAAGGAATACCGTTCCGGCTATTCCGATGAAAAGTCCCGAATAGATGGCGCTGATGTACGCTTTCACGTATCCGGCAGGATTTTCCGGCGGCGGGGGAGGGGGAAATTCGATCATGACAACTCCTTTCAGATCAGATCATGGAAAGCCAGAAGAGGCACTCCTGACCCCAGGGGTGACCGTTGTTCAGCCCCATGCCGTGCCCGCCTCTTTCATAGATGTGCAGGGCAAAGGGGATCTCGTGTTCCCGCAGTTTTTCCGCGTAGAGAAGACTGTTTTCCAGCGGGACGCCCTTGTCTCCGAAGGTGTGCCACAGAAAGGCTTTCGGGGTCTTTTCGTTGACCAGAAGCTCCAGAGAGAGCTTTTTGAGATCCTCTTCCGAAGGAGTCTTCGTCCCCAGAAGATTGAGGAAACTTCCCAGATGCCTTTTTGTGCTGACGCCGGAAATCACCGGGTAGCAGAGAATGGAAAAGGAGGGCCGGGAGGAGACTTTTTCCGTCTCATCCTTCCCGTACACGATCTGGGGAGAATCGAAACATGTGGAAATGTGTCCGGCAAGGTGTCCGCCCG
Organism: Lentisphaeria bacterium; assembly: GCA_017613255.1. Taxonomy (GTDB): domain Bacteria; phylum Verrucomicrobiota; class Lentisphaeria; order Victivallales; family UBA1829; genus RGIG5327. Next base: position 3,328 of record JAGAEF010000169.1, on the reverse strand, counting down.
CCGAAGAACCCATGACTCCCACTTTGTCCGGATCGAATCCCAGCTCCTTTGCCGCGAGGCGCACACAGCGCACGCCCCTTGCGGCATCGTTGAGGGGAACGGGGTGGGCGTAGTTCGGCGCAACCCGGTAATTCACCACGAAAGCCCAGATGCCGTTGGCGGCAAGATATTCGGCATATCCCTGTCCTTCGTGGGGAGCGCAGAAGCAGTAGGCGCCTCCGGGAAAGATCACCACGGCCTTGTCGTACCTTTTCCACTGGGGCGGCGTATAAAGCGTGATCGTGGGAATATCTTTTCCCGGTTCGTTTCCTTTGGCAAAGGGGGGCTCCTCCCCCCAGAGGGGGATGGCCTTTCCGTTTTCGAATTTCAGCATAAAAAATTCCTTTCCTGTCGTTTCGTGAAAAAGATCCTCAATGCACGTTCACCTTGACCTGCTTTTCCGCCTTGGGAACATGGAAGGCGGGCTTCCTCGTCTGCTGGACCTCCCGCGGCTTGAGCAGTTCGGCGGGGGCAAGATAAAACACGGCACTCATCTTCACCTTGTAGGTGGTTATGTCCGTATCGTTCTTTCCCGCGTTGAGGAAGGCGCTCCACTCCTGCCGCACGTTGGTTTCGGTATTGTCCACCCTGTCCCAGCCGGGGGCGGCAATGTTCTGGATCTGATCCGGCCGGGCCTCTCCGTCGGGCGTATATTCCACGGAGGTGAACAGCACCACGTTGGCTCCGTGTTCCCGGGCACATTCCAGGATTTTCCGACGCATGTCGTTGACCGTGCTGCTGGAGGTGGAGGCAGTGGCGGAAAGCGTGCCTACCTTCTTGAGCTCGTCCGGGGGGAGGGGAAGTTTTTCGGCGTTGTAATATACGCCGACTCTGGCATCCTCGTCAAGCGGTTTCAGGGTCTCCCCCGAATATTCCAGACGGATGCAGGAAGCCGTGAAAAAAAGAGAGAGGAAAAGGATCCCGCAGGAGATCCGTCCGGAAGCCTTGAGAGAAAAGTTTTTCATTTTCATACCTCGTTTGTTATGATTTGCTTATTCTTATTCCGAAAGATAGCTTCTCTTCACCCGGGGCGAGAGGGAGCAGAGGATCTCGTAGGGATGGGTGTTTTTCCATTTCGCCCAGTCGTAGGGGGTGATCTCCTCGTTCCCGGATCTCCCCCAGAGCACGACTTCCTCCCCCACCTGGGGCAGTTCCTTTTCTCCGGCGAATTCCTGAAGGGAAATGGCGGTGTAATCCATGGAGATCCTGCCCAGAACCGGGCACCTTTTCCCCCGGAAGAGCATTTCCCCCCGGTTGGAAAGCGCCAGCGGGACTCCGTCGGCATAGCCTGCGGCAACCAGTCCCACAAGCGTGTCCTCTTCGAGGTGACAGGTGCGGGAGTACCCCAGAAAACTTCCCTTTTTCATCCTTCTTACGGAAGCAAGGCGGGAAACGAGCCGCATGGTGGGCTTAAGGGGAACCCTGCGGGGGCCGTCGTCATACAGCCCGTGGAGGCAGAGCCCGATCCTTGCCCTTGTGAAGGGCGCTGCGCAGACTCTCGGACAGGCGTTCATCCCCGGAGAGTTGGCAAAGTGGATGTGCTTGAAAACGATGGAACGCTTCTGCAGGGCGGAAAGCAAGTTCAGGAACTTATCCTCCTGCGCGGAATTGAGGGGACTATCCTCCCCGTCTCCCGCCGCGGGAAGGTGGGAAAAGATCCCGCAGCAGTCCAGATTGGGGAGAAGAAGGATCTCGGGGATCATTTCCAGCGCCTCTTCCGGCGTCATCCCGAACCGGCCCATGCCCGTATCCAACTTGAAGTGACATTCCGCTCTTCTGTTCTGTCTCACGGCCTCGCGGCTGATGCGTTTCGCCGTGTTTATGTCGGGAATGGAAAGAATGATCCCCTTTTCCACCGCCGTGGGCAGTTCGAAATCGAAGACGGCGCCCAAGATCTGCATGGGCTTCCCCAGAGGAAGAAGGGGGAGGGCCTCCTGGAGACAGCTGACGGCAAACCCGTCCGCGCCGGACTCCGCCAGAACCTTCGCCACCTTTTCCGCGCCCGTTCCGTAGGCGTCCGCCTTGACTACGGCGAAAACCTCCAGACCGGGGAGGGACTCCCTGATATGGGCAAAATTTTTTCTGACCGTATGGAGATCCACAAGCAGGGTGGTCCTGCCTGTTTCTCCCGTCCAAGTGTTACTCATCGCCATTATCCTGTTTGATACTGTTTGGTGTTTCCTTCTGTCTCTTCTTATCTTTATTCTTTGCCGCCTGGGGTTGTTTGGTCTTTTCCGATGTCGATTTCTTTTCCGTTCCGGAACGGTTCCTTCCGGACTTTTCCGCAGGAGGCTCTTCGGGTTTTTCCAAGGTGAAGAACTTTTCCAGAAGGAGTTTTTCCCCTACATGGATGACCTCCTTTTTCAGGGAGGCGGCCTCCTTGTCCGCGGTTTTGTCCGCACCGATCCTCATCCGCCGGATCTGTTCGATCACCTTCAGGATATCCTCCATATCCTTTCCGGAAAGGGTGGCCCGCTGATATTTTGTCTGCCACGGCTCCTTGAGGTAGAACATCTTGCCGTAGAGGGAATAGGAAAAGATTTTCTCCTTCCGGGAGTAGAACCAGATCATGCGGTAGCAGTTGGCCAGTTCCCGGTAAACCGCCTGCTTCTCCTTCTGGTTCATGGTGCCCTTTTCCTTGAGTTTTTCCTTGATTTTCCGGAGTTTTTCCAGAGAGGAGCGGATCTTCTTCTCTTCCCGTGGATCGATCTTTTTTCCGTCGATGCCCATTTGCAGATACTCTTCCCGGTCCTCCAGACGTTCGGTGAGAAGCCGGATCATCTCCTCGCAGTTCCGCTTTCCCTGAAGATCCTTGGCGATATCCTTGAGGGCATCTCCGCCGGAAAGGGGGGCAAAAGCAAATGCGACTCCTCCCAGAAGAAGGAGAAAACTTTTTTTGGGAGCGGAAACTCTCCTCATGTCTTCTTTCCTTCCGGAGGAGCGGACCAGATCCTGTAGATCTTGGGGATCATGGATTTGATCACCGCGGCGGCGGGCACGGCAAAGATCATGCCGGGAATGCCGGCAAAAAGTCCGCCCAGAAGCACCACGATGATGGTTTCGAGAATGGTAAGCCCGATGGAGCCGCCCACCAGGTTGGGGTACAGGATCAGCTGTTCCAGAATCCCGTTCACCAGAAGATAGACGCACAGCACACCCAGAAGAGTTGCCGCCAGATGCCCTTCGCAGAAGGCGATGCAGACGCAGCAGCTGAGCGTGATGCACCCCGCCAGCCCCAGCACGGGCAGGAGCACGGTGGTGCTGGAGATCAGCCCCAGCAGAACGCCGT
>JAGAEF010000168.1 GCA_017613255.1 Lentisphaeria bacterium | reverse complement strand
GGCGTCCCAGGAGCTGGCAAAACTCTGGTCGGCTTGAATATTGCGGTCCGTCAATTCGAGAAAAAGGATCTGGCGGTTTACCTATCCGGGAATCAGCCGTTGGTGGCGGTTTTGAGCGAAGCACTGGCGCGGGAAAAGAAGCGCCAGGAAGAGGAACGCAATCCGGGCAGACGCTACAATTTGACTGATGCGCGGCGAAACGTGAAGTCCTTTATCCGGATCGTTCACCATTACCGCGACGCCACCTTGGACAAGCTCAAAAAGCCCATTCGGGACGGTGTCCTTGAAATCGATCCGGCGAAGGTCGATAAGCATAAAAACGACGGTTATTCGGAAGTCGAGCACGTGGCGATTTTCGACGAGGCGCAGCGAGCGTGGACAAAAACACATTTGGCAAACTGGCTGAGCCGCAAAAAAGGCTTTGCCGACTTCCCCATGTCCGAACCGGAATTTTTGATCTGGTCGCTGAACTTGCGCGAAGACTGGGCGGTTATCGTCTGTCTGGTCGGCGGCGGCCAGGAGATCAATACCGGCGAGGCGGGGATCGGCGAGTGGCTGCGGGCGATCAACGCGGGTTTTCCGGACTGGAATGTGTTTATCTCGGACGAACTGACCGGCAAGGAATATGCCGAGGGAGAACTGGAAGACTTGCTGCAAGCCAACAGCCATGTCGAGCGGAGCAGCGAACTGCATTTGGCGGTCTCCATGCGCTCCTTCCGGGCGGAGCAGCTTTCCGCCTTCGTACACCACGTGCTGGATGGAAATGTTGCGGAGGCGCAAAACCTGTTCGCGACCTTGAAGGGGAAGTATCCGGTCGTTCTGACCCGTGATCTCGATGCGGCAAAGAAATGGCTGCGGAAACAGGCACGGGGCACGGAACGTTACGGCATGGTGGTTTCCTCGCAGGCACAGCGTCTGCGTCCGCTGGCCATCGACGTCCGCTGCAAACCGGATACGGTGCACTGGTTCCTGGATGATATTACCGACATTCGTTCTTCTCAATTTTTGGAAGACGCGGCATCGGAGTTCGACGTGCAGGGATTGGAGCTGGACTGGACCTGTCTCGTGTGGGACGGCGACCTGCGCCGAAACAACGGCGCATGGCAGAACTTCTCATTCAAGGGGAATCGATGGCTTAACATCCGCGCGGAAGAGAATAAGAACTATCAAATCAACGCCTACCGGGTCCTGCTGACCCGCGCCCGCCAAGGCATGGTGATCTGCGTCCCGGAAGGCAATCCCGATGACGCTACCCGTCTGCCCGCTTTCTACGACGGCACCTACAACTACCTCAAAGGGATCGGGTTTGAGGAAATCAGCGATTGACGGTTGCCGTATCCTATTCGGGATTTTTGCAAGTTCCGGCACTTTTCCCGAATAGGATGGGACACGGGAAGCAGGGGAACGCAGAGCGAAAAATCACAGCTGCCGTTTCCAGCCCGGGCCGGGGAATACGGAGGGAACAGAAAGGAACGGAGGGTGCGGCCCGACAGGCAGAAGGTCCAGGGGCATCCCGCCCCGAAGATCGTTCAATAGCCGAAACCCGGGCCCTTCAAAGTGCTCAAAACCACCACGCCGTTGCGGCGTTCATACAGTCCGGGATGACGCCTTTCCCCTTCCAGAGAGGCCGCCGGATAAAACTGGGGCGCATTGCACTCCACGCCCTTGACCGTTCCGACATGGGCAGCAAGCAGGACATGGGGAATCAGTGCCAGCATGGGATTGGTGAGATCCTGCACCATGAGAAGCATGCCGTGCTCCTTCGCCCAGCAGGCGGAAAGCAGGGTCCCCGTCATGCTTTTGCAGACCTTCAGCGCCACGCCGTTCCAGCCGAGAGAGTGTCCCAGCCTCACAAGCTTCCAGTCGTGGGCGCTTTCGTCCATGAACAGAGGCTTGCGGGAAGAACAGGAGCGCACGTCGATCCGGTTGGCTTCCAGATCATAAGGGAACGGCTGTTCCACATACAAAAGAAGATCGTAAATTTTCTGTTCCGCTTCTTTCAGGCGGTCCAGAATATCGTTGACGTAGGCTGTCTCCTTCACCATGCAGTTGAAATCCGGCGAAAGGGCTTCGCAGCCGAATTGCAAGGCAAGTTTTCCCACGCTCACAAGTCTCTCGTAATCCCATCGGGCATCCCTTCCGGTCAGTTTGATCTTGAGGCATTTGAGTCCGTCCCTTTGGATCCACTTTTCCAGCGAGACCGGGTAGGAGTCCTCCGGCTCCCGCCCCGTCCGCTCCCGCTCGTACAGAAGATCCTTTCCCCCCACCAGATGCCAGACGGGCAGTTTTTCCGGAACAGGATGCACGAAATAGTCGCAGGGATATTTTCCCGCAAAGGCGGAGTCGCCGAAAAACCAGGCCAGATCGTGCTTCATGAATTTTGCGTTATAGGTCTCGAACACCGGCAGATCCCGGGACTTGCCGAAAGCGTCATGGAGCGCGATATCGAAAGCGGAAGCGCAGATCAGTGCCGCAAGATGGGGCATTTCCACCCGATACTCCCTGTTGAAGCGTGCGAGAAGTCCGGGGAGTTTTCCGGTCAGGAATCCGTATCCGGCGCTCATGGGATCCAGAGAATCGTTTGCCTCATATTCCCGCGCCAGAAGGCGGCAGAAATCCAGCATGACGTTCTCCCTCCGGAGGAAGGAAAGGTCCGACGGCCACGCCCAGCCGACAGAAAGGGGCGTTTCCCCCAGCCCCGTGGTCCCGTAGGCGGACAATTCCACATGGGCTATCCGGATCGATTCGACGGTCTCCGCCCCGAATTTCAGCGGAAGACGCATTTTTACGGGAAGAAACGTTAGCTTCATTCTGTCCCCCTGCCCTCTCCGGAATATACGTTCACGGATAGACGAATCCGTCCGGATGCTGCAGATCGAAGGAGGTCCAGGCCATGGCCCTTTCGTATTTAAGAAAGGCTTCCCCTACGGTGTTTGCCGTTACGGGAGGCATGATCTCGTGCAGGGGCGGCGCATGATTTTCGGAATCGAACAACGTGAGCTCCACGGGGCCGGGGATCACATAGGGGGCGATCTCCCTGCGGCGGCGCAGAGCCTTCCGGACGCCCTCTTGAATCAAACTGCACGCCTTCGAAGGGATCAGGGAACAGCATTGAAAGGGCGAGAGAGCCTGTTTGACCGCCACCGCCTCGATCTCCGGGATCTTTTCCCGGAATTCGGCGGTGATCTTGTCGTCCCCGGAAACGAAGACGGCGGGTATCCCCATTTCTCCGGCAATGGCGGCCGCCATCGTGCCCTCGCTGAGAAGGATCTTTCCGCCGTTGACCTTCCACAGGCTGTGGGGGGTAATGGAAACGGGGGTCCCGCCCATGGCGTGCATCCCCACCAGAAGAAGTGCATCGCTTTTCTCCAGAAGCGGCAGCCAGTGGGGCCCGGAACAGTTCCGCCCGTGAATGATCCTGCAGGCGGGATCCAATTCCTCGAACAGGATATTGTAGCCCGTGCCGTGGCTGTCGTTGACCAGAATTTCATCGGCCCCCTCCGCCAGCGCGCCGCGGACGGCGGCATTGACTTCATCGGTCAGCAGACGGCGCATCCGCTCCCGGTGATGGAAATTTTCCACGGAAGAGTCTTTCCTCTTTTCGAAGAAACAGAATCCGGCAACGCCTTCGATATCGGTCTGAATGTAAACTTTCATCCTGCTCCTTTACTGTATGCACGGGGTGATTTTTTCCAGCGGGACGGACAATGTCCGTTTCAGTTCCAGAGATTCGATGGCACGCCGGGCAAGATAGGTGGAACGGAAGCCTGCGATCTCGTCGCAGGGAGAAGGCAGATCCTCCCGGATGGCGCGCAGAAACGCGTCCAGCATGGAAAGGTGCCCTTTGTCCGGCAGAAGGGGGACCGTGTTCTCCAGAGCCTTGGCATTGGCGCTTCCGGTCAGGCGTTTCCGGGATTTAGACAAAAAGGCGGCGAACCCCTCCCCCATTTCCGGGTACGGATCGCGCTGAAGGGGGAAAAATTCGGGGGCGTCTTCCGGCATGCCGTAATAGTTGTTTTCCACGAAATGGAGGGAACGGAACAAAGAGGCTTTTCCGGTCACTTCGTAGAGCTCCTTGGGGAAATCGAAGGTGCCCGAACAGGAGAAATCCAGCGTCATGCTTGCGCCCCCTTCGAAACGCAGATGGATCCCGTGGGAGAGCCGGGAGGAGCCCCATGCGGTGATCTCGCGGGGAAGAAGGGGGGCGAAAAACCAGCAGGCCAGATCCAGAAAATGCACGCTCTCCCCGATGATCTGGCCGCCTCCGGTGAGGGGATCCAGATGCCCCAGTCCGTAGGAGGAGCTTTCATCCTGGATGCGGATCAGAAGATGGGGCAAATCTTCCTCCGGAAGAAGCGCGCGTTCCGTTTCCACATACCGCCAGGGATTGTGCCGGGGATCGACTTCCTGTTTCAGGAATTTTCTGCGCAATGCCTGCAGGGCGGGAGCCATGCGCCGGTTCAGATCCACGCAGAGCTTGACCCCGCCTCTCCGGACGGCACGGATGATCCGATAAGCCTCCTCTTCGGTCATGGCCATGGGTTTTTCGCAGAAGATATGCTTGCCCGCCTTCGCCGCGGCCTCGATGATGGGCAAATGGGCCTCGTGGGAGGTGGCGATCTTGATGAAATCCACTTCCGGATCCTGAATGACTTCCAGAACATCCGCCGTACGGTGCGGGACGGAAAAGTGTTCCGCGGCTTTTTCGGCATTCGTTCTATTTACGTCACACACCCATTTCAGATCCACGTCGGGATGGGAGGAAAGATTTTTCAGATCCTGCTGCCAGGCAAATTTCCCGCATCCAATCTGTGCGGCAACCAATTTTCTCTTCATGGAAACACATCCTTTCCCGCCCGAAAACACCGTTGTTTTGCCTCATTCGGGAACATTCCGTTTCATGGCGCAACAATACACCCCAGCGAATCGAAATCCCGCTTGAAAATTTCCGCCAGCGCCCGCCAGCGGTTCTCCATATCCTCCTGATAGAGCCAGGGCTTCCACCCCAGATCCAGATAGGTTTTGACTGCGGCCAGCCGGAAATCATCCGTCTTGAGGGAAAAGAGAAGGTAGTGCGCCTCCCGCAGGCGGTGCATGGCCGCGACACTCACGGAACGCCCCAGATGATGTCCCCGGAGATCCGGGTGGGTCATCACCCAGCCCAGCACGCCCAGTTCCGGGTGGTCCGGCATGTCGGTGGTTTCCGCCGTGGCGGAGGCGGCAAAACGGCCCGTGGCAATCTCCTCGATCAAAAATATGCCCTCCGGCAGGACCTTGGACCGGAACGCCCGAAGCTGGTCCTCGTTCCACGCCTTGAACTCCACGGAAACGCGCAGTTCGTTGTAGCGGGCCAGTTCGGAATCGGCAACCGTACGGAGACGGAACCCTTCCGCTACGGTCAACTCCGGCAGCGGCGTCTTTTCCGCGTCGAAGATCATTTTCAGTTGAGCCATTGTCCTTTCTCCTTCTGCTGCAAAACCCTCCCGGGAACCCCGGACCAAGATACATTACCCCGGAAAATTGATTTTGCAAGCGGAAATTCGCGGATCAGGCCAACTTAAAGAGGCAAAATCCCCCATGGGAGCCGAAAAAACGTCTCCGCCCCCCGTGCGGCCCCGCATTCCCGTATTCAGATGTACCAGATCGGCAGCTGCAGGACGTCG
>JAGAEF010000167.1 GCA_017613255.1 Lentisphaeria bacterium | reverse complement strand
CCCGGAACGGAAAAAGGACTCATTCTCCATATCGCCACGGACAGGGAACAGTATTCCCTTCCCGGGACGTTTTCCGGAAAGGAGATCTCTTTCGAACTGCCTGCGGGCGGGGTTGCCGGCCTTCTTCTTTCCCCGGAAAGAGTTTTCCCCGCCGACGGGACAAAAAAACTGCCTTCCTTTACCGGAGGGACTCTTGTGAAAACCTATGAAGCGGGAAACACGGACGCGGGGATGGAGCCCTTCATGGAGCGGGTGTACAACTACTCCCTGAAACTGCTGGAACGGATCTATCCGGGAACGAAAATGCCCTATCACGAAGTGAAAAACAGAATGGACTACTGGCGTTTTTGAACGATAAACAAGGAGAAAAAAAATGAAAAAAAGGTGTTTTACTTTTCCGGAGCTCGTATTCACGCTGACCGCGCTTTCCGCCATGGCCCTTGTGCTGTTTTCCGGGATTTTTCACATCCGGGAAAGGGCCAAAGGAGAGTTGTGCAGATCCCAGCTGGAAGCCTTCGGAAAAATGACCCTGTCCTACAATGAGACCTACGGAACCGTCCCCCTGACGCCCCTGTGGGACACCGGGAAGAAGCTCGTTTCCACCCACAATCTTTATCTCTACTGGAGAGTGGGGCTGATCCCGAAGGAAAAGGGGATCGGCTCCCCCGGAAACTGTTTCTTTGCCAAGGACTATTTCTGTCCCTCCCTGCTGGAACGCAAGAACGTGAGCTCGAAAACCGCTTCCGACGGGGCTCTTCTCTACTCCTCTAACTGTTCCTACGGGGTCCGCAGGGATACGAGGAACGTGAACGAAGGAAAGAAAAATCTCTGGGAAAAAGATTACTTCGACCTTGCCGCGCTCAATTCTCCTGCCACGTTCAATCTTTACGGCTGTGCCACCCGCAGGACCACCGGACGGGCCATCCGCTTCTATTTTTCCCGCCTTGCCGGGGGAAACACGGATTTCCTCGCCTCCGCCCATGAGGGCAAAGCGGGGATCTGGGCGCCGGACGGGCACACCGAGTTCATCGACCGCGATACGCTGGAAAAGACTTTCGGCGGAAACGCCAGGTGCTGGAACGAATGATCGGGGAACGGGAGAGATGCCCCTACGGGAACGTGAACTGGCGGACCTGCAAAAAGATCACCGGCTGCACCCACATGCACTGCCTCTCGCAACAACAGCTGGACAACGCCTTCGCCTCGGGTCTGGAGCTCGTCTCCATCACCAACTACTATCCCTCCCGCCCCTGGTATCCCCTGCGGGAACAGACAGGCGACCTTCTCGGGCAGAAGCAGTTCGGCTTCATCCGGGATGGCGTATGGCATCATAAGGAGATCTCGTTTGGCGAACTTTTTTCCGGGGAAGGCAAACTCCCTCCCCCGGAAGAAAAGGAAGCGGAAAAACTCTTTACGAACCTCCCGCCCGACCTTCTGGAGATCCCCAATACGGAACACCACGATTTTGCCGATACCCATCCCTTTTTCCACATCACCGCCCCGGGAAGTCTGCTTTCAAGCGGCACGCCCGAACGCGTGAAGGATGCTTTCGGACTATTCTCCGCAGGATTTGCGAAAGGGTGTCCCCTTCCGTGGAGGGAGGCCTTCACCCACATTCTGGAAGAGCTGCTTTATCCGGAAGGGGGAGGGATCATCATCGATCACCCGGCGGAATCCCGGATCCGGGCGAATCAAATCTGCGAAATGCTGGATTTCGACAGCAGGGTGCTGGGCATGGAGGTCTACAATTCCTGCAGTGCGGACGAGTTCGCCGCCTCCGCTGAGCTTCTGTGGGACGAAGTCCTTTCCACCCGCCGGCAGTGCTTCGGCTTCTGCGCGGTGGATCAGCCCCGTCCCCATTGGCGGGGGAAGATCGTGCTTCTTGCGGAGGAACGGACCCCGGAAGCGTGTCTAAAAGCCATGCGGCAGGGGAATTTTTACGGCAAAATCACCGGCGACACGCTGGATTTCGAGGAGATCTCCTTCGACGGCAGACGTTTCTACGCCCGGACCAACTCTTCCGAAACCTTGTTCCGCCTCATTGCCGCTCCGGGGATCGTCTGCGAAAAAAGCGGGAGAGAGTTTTCCTTCCTTCTTCCCGGGGAAAAGGCCTCTTCCTACATCTTTCTGCGCCTTGACGCCTCCCTTGCCAAAAGGGAGATGCTCTACGCCCAGCCCATCATGCTGGATTGAGTTTTCCGTTACTTTTCCCGCTTTTCTAGAAGGTATTCCGCAAGGGCGAGATCGGAAGAATAGGTGATTTTCCCGTTGAATGTTTCCGATACTGCCACGACCGGACGGCAGGAGGAGAATTTTTCCACAAGGGAGGCGTCGTCGGTAAACTTTTCCAGTTCTTTAAGCCCCTTTTGGAACGCTTCCAGCAGGATCTCCCTGCGGAAAGTCTGGGGCGTTTCCGCCGCATAAAGAAGGGTCCGGGGGATAGTCCGGATCACTCGCCCCTCTTCGTCCGTCTCCTTGATGGTATCCGTCACCTTTCCTGCGGCAAGGCACCCACCGTGCTTTTCCGCGCCGTCCACGGTTGCGGCAAGAAGGTTGTGATCGGCAAAGGGGCGGGCCGCATCATGCACGGCGATATATTTGCAGTTTTCCGGCAGGAGGGAAAGCCCGTTGCGGACCGACTCCTCCCGGCAGGAGCCCCCTTCCGCAAGAAGGATCTTTTTCCCCCTGAAAAGAAAGGCATATTTTTCCAGCAGGGAGGCGAATTCCTCCTTCCGGGAAGCGGGAACGACCAGAACGATATGTTCCGAAGGGAGGAAGGGCGCGAAGTTTTTGAGAGAATGGAGGAAGAGGGGAATTTTTTCCAGCTCTTCCAGAAGCTTGTTCCTTTCCCCGTAACGGCGGGAGGCTCCTCCCGCGGCAACGATCACGCCGGAAACTTCCCCCCGGTCCCGGGAACGAAGTTCCTTTCCCAGAATCGGCAGGATCTTGCGCACGT
>JAGAEF010000166.1 GCA_017613255.1 Lentisphaeria bacterium | reverse complement strand
TCAGCGTGCCGGAGCTGAAAACGCTTCTTACCGTCCCCCTTCCCCCGGAAAGCGTCTCCGGGGAGCTGTACGGAGAGTATTCTTTCCTTCTTCTTTCCGGAATTCTGAAAAGCCGTCTCCTTGCGGAGGAAGATTTTTATGCGCTCATCCGGGGGATCGCGGAGGAGGGAGCCTCCGCCCAGTACGAAATCCTCCACGGACAGCTGCGGAAAGCTCTGGAGAAAAGAAAAAGTCCTCTTACGCCGGAAAAATGGTTCGCCCGGTACGTGCGCAGGGAACTTGCCTCCCTTCTTCTGCCCGCCTCCCCCCACTATATCGAATCCTGCTACGCCGCGGAATCCCGCCTGAAGGGAAAGGTCCGCTCCGGGGAGGAGAAAAGTTTCCCCCTTACGAAACTTGCGGAGGCTTCGGAAGAGCTTCAGGACCCGGACAGGGAGGTCTTCCGGATCCTGCAGTTCCTGGTCCGTCTGGCAAAGGTATCTCCGGGGGGACTGCGGGAAAAGCTCCTTGCCTTGCGCCCCCATATCATCCGCACGAGACGCTTCCCCGCAAAGGAGAATCAGCTTGCCCTGAACAGGGCAGAACAGGAATTCTTCCTGGAACTGGAAAAGATCCTGAAGCTGGAAAAGTTCCTCCGCACCTCGGAAGCGCTTGCCGTTGCGCCCGGCGCGCGGTTTTCCCGTACCCTGCAGTTTCTGGAAACGGTCCGCACCTCCCCGGAGAACACCCCCTGGGGAAGCAGACTGGAAACGCTCCTCCGTCACACGCAGAACACCTTTTCCGAAGAGGGAAAGGCCTTATAACGAAAGAATTTTTTTATGGCTCCCGCAAAAAGAAAAAACAGTATGGATTCCCGCAGCAGCCGCTCCCCCATGGAAAAGATCACCGTCTTTCTCATCCTTCTCTTTCTCTGCGTGGTGATCGTGGCGGCGTACAGCGTCATCCGGAAGACGGCGGCAAGGATCTCCTCCGACTTCTATTTCCCCTTCCTGAAAGGGATCCGCACGGCGGAACGCTCCATGGCGGACTCCATGCTGGTCATGGAGGATAAACGGACGCTGGCCAAGGCCGTTCTCCAGCTTCGGCGGGAAAAGTTTTCGCTTCTTGCCGCGAAAAGCAGTCTGGGCGACCTTGCCAGAGAAAACGCCAGACTGCGGCAGCTTCTCCGTCTCCCGGAACGGCCCTCCTTCAAGCCCGTCATTGCCCAGCTTCTCTACCGGGACGACACCAGTTCCACCACCGTCTTCCTTCTGGACAAAGGGGAAAAGGCCGGGATCAGGCCGGGGGATATCGTGGTCACGTCCGTAACCCTGAACAATTCCGGCAGAACCATTGCCGCCGTGGCGGGCAGGGTTCTGGAGGTCTCGAACCACACCAGCACGGTGGCGAGCATCTACGACAAGGAGTTCAAACTCAGCGTCTCTTTCGGCAATGCCACAGGCGTCATGCAGTCCCTTCCGGATGCGGAGCCCCCCATGTGCGGGATCACCTTCATCCCGGTGCATGCCAAACTGCGCAAAGGGGAAGCGGTCTTCACCAGCGCGCTTACCGGAAACGCCCCCGCGGGGATCCCCGTGGGCAGGATCAGCGTCATCCAGCCCCGGCTGTCGGGGATCAGCAAGGACCGCGTTTACCAGAATGCCCAGATGCGGCCCTTCGCGGATCCCGCTTCCCTGCGGTTCGCCGCCGTCTATGTGAAAGTTCCCGCTTCCGCCCCCCGGGGGGAGAAAAAGAGGATGCAGCGGCCATGATCGTCAAGTTCTTCTATATAGCCTTTTTCCTGATCCTTTCCGTGCTTCTGGAACTTTTTCTACAAAGTTTCGGGCTCTCCTTCCCCTTTGCGGCGTTCCTCCTCTTCTACTGCGCCACCGCCTTCGGCTGGCAGGAAGCGGTGCTTGGGGCCGTTTTCGGCTGCTGCGGGCTGGATCTGGCCGTGGGCCACCCTTTTCCCAGCGCCCTGCCGGGATTCCTCCTCTCCATCCTTCTTTCCCGGTTCTGGCTCTACAAGGTGGAGTCGGATTCCATCTTCCTGCACTTCATTCCCGGATGCATCATCCCGTTTTTCATGTGGGGCGGCAACATCCTCTTCCACTGGAGCAGCTTTTACGAACTGCCCTCCCGGCTCGCCCTGCTGCTGGGAAGTTCCGTGTGCGGCATGGTGTTTCTCCCTTTCCTCATTCTCGTTCTGGATACCCTCAATGAGGCCATGGGGCTCAATCTGTACAGCAACGCCAAGCTCTTCCTCGACCATGAGGCGTAATCCATGACCATCCCCAACAAAAACATCTCCAAAGCCTCCGACGCCCCCCGCAAAACGGGAAAAGGTCCCGGAAAAAGGGGGAGGAATGCGCCCGAAAGTCTGGAGGAGGTCCGGGAAGAAGGGGCGGAAAGGAACGCGCGGCCCTTCCTGCGCATAGGGATTCTGGCCTTCCTCATCATGGCGGTCTATTCGGTCATTGCGCTTCGTTTGTGGGAGCTTCAGGTGGTTTCCGGCAGCAAGTACAAGGAGAAGGCGGCCCAGCAGTATGTGCGGCAGATCCGGATCCCTGCGGTACGGGGAAGGATTTTCTCCTCCGACGGAAAACTGCTTGCCGGGAACCGGGTCTCCTACGACGTGGTCTTCCATATTTCCGAAATGCGGCAGTCCGGAAAGTTCTACAAAAACGTGAAGCATATCCATGCACAGGCGGCCCGGGCGCTGGAAGTCATGGGCAGAGCAATGAACGTGACGGAAAAGGATATCATCCACCGCATGACCATCTATCCGGGCATCCCCATGACCATTGCCCAGGATCTTTCCGCCGAAGAGCTCGCCCGCATCACGGAAATGCAGCCGCCCATCCAGGGACTGGAGGTGGTCCCCGCCCCCAGAAGGTACTATCCGGGAAAAACCTTTGGAGCCCATCTTATCGGTTATACCGCCACCAGCGACCCGGGAACGGCGGAGGACAGACGGGAATTTTTCTATTATCTCCCCGATCCCGTGGGCCGCGCCGGGGTGGAAAAACTCTGCAATGACGCATTGCGGGGCGCTCCGGGCAAACGGATGGTCATCGTGGATCACCGGGGATTCGTCCACCGGGAGGAGGGCGAGCCCCAGAAGGCGGAAAACGGCTCCGACGTGATCCTCACCATAGACGCCCGCGCCCAGGGGATCGCCGAAAGGCTTCTGCAGGGAAAAAGAGGCGCCATTACCGCAATCGACGTCCATACGGGAGAACTTCTGGTCATGGCCTCTTCCCCCTCCTACGACCTCAACGACTTCATTCCCCGGATCTCGGCGAAAAAGTACAATTCTCTCCTGTATCATCCCGGCCAGCCCTTCCTCAACCGTTCCGCCTTCGGTTCCTACATGCCCGGCTCCATCATCAAGCCGCTTGTCGCCCTTGCGGCACTGGAAAACGGCGTGGATCCGGAGGAAAAGATCTACTGCGACGGCATGAGCGTGATCGCGGATACGAAAATCAAATGCACCGCCTACCTGCGGGGCGGCCACGGGGCGCTGGACCTGCCCAAAGCCATCGAACTTTCCTGCAACGACTATTTCATCGACAGGGGGAGACAGCTGGGGATCAAGCGTCTTGCCGCCATGTTCGAAGCTTGCGGAATCGGCAGAAAATCCGGGTTTCTTCTTTCGGAACGCACAGGGCACCTCCCCTCCCCCCTGCGCTACAAGGCGTGGCACTCTTACGATACGGCGCTGGTCTCCATAGGACAGGGCAAAATCGAGATCACGCCCCTTCAGGCGGTCCTCTATACGGCAGGGATCGCCAACGGCGGGACCTTGTACAAGCCCATCCTGGTCAAGGCGGTGCGGGAGGAGAACGGGAAGGAACTCTTTTCCGCCGTCCCCGAAAAGAACGGAAGCATTCCCGCCTCTCCCGCCAGTCTGGAAGCCGTTCGGAAAGGAATGTTTCAGGCGGTCCACTCCCCCATGGGAAGCGCCAG
>JAGAEF010000165.1 GCA_017613255.1 Lentisphaeria bacterium | reverse complement strand
GGAACACGTCCGGATCCACGTCGTACTCCCAGATGCGCAGGCCTTCCGGCTGCGGCGCGCCCCAGGCGCGGACAGCCATCCAGCCGGTGCTTGGTTTGAATTCCGTCACGACCTCCGCGGCGCTGACGATGACGTCCCCGTCGCCGTAAGCCTCGTAGGAAATCATATGCTCCGGGCCGGTCCCGCCCGCTTCGGAGCTGACGCACTCCCGGTAGGTCCCCGCGTGGATGCGCACCCGGGTACCCGGCGACGCGACCCGCGCCGCTTTCCCGATGGTCCTGAAGGCGTTCTTTTCGCTCCGGCCGTCCCCTTTGTCCGACCCTGCGGGGGAGACGAAATACTCGGCTCCCGCCAGCGCGAAGACCAGCAGAAACGCCGCCGCAAAGAAAACGTTCTTCATCTTCCCTGCTCCTTTCCGCTCCTCAGTACACAACCATTTCCGGGTAGGAGGAGACGGACTGTCCGTAACTCATGCAGCTTACGTGCCAGTCCAGGAAGAGGGTGTTGGCGTTGTTGTTGTGACGGAACGACACCTCTCCATTGGTATTTTTCATGGCGGTGTTCAGCCCGTAGATCCAGTTGGCGTTGGCGAGGTTGACGTAGCTGTCCGGCTTGACCGTGTAGGTGCAGTCGGTCCGGTAAAGCCGGGCGGAAGGCCGGAGTATGTTGGAAGTTTTCCGGATATTTTTGGGGGAGTCGCTGCCCACGCTGGATGTCAGCGCATAACTCAGGGCCCTTTTGGTGGGCTTGGAATTCCGGATCCGGAACATATCCGCCGGACAGCGGAAAACGGGCGCGTAGTTGGCCGGGATATCGGCGGAAGAAGAGTTGATGGGATCACGGAAGACCCCGGTGGGCGAGATGAACGAGGACCCGATGTAGGCCTTCATGCTGGAAAACCAGGTTTCCCCGGTGGCATCGTTTTTCGCGCCGATGGGATAGTAGTCCTTGTTGCTGTCCACGTACTGAGCCGTGTACATGCCGATGGTCTTCATGTTGTTCCGGCACGAAATATCCTTGGCCCGCTCCCGGGCCTGCTGCAGAGCGGGGAGCAGCATCCCGGCCAGGATGGCGATGATGGCGATGACCACCAGCAGCTCAATGAGGGTGAAGTTTTCCTTCGCGAAAGAAGAACGGAACACGGATCGGGCTTCATTGGCTTTCATTTCGAGTCTTTCTCCGAAATTGATGTGTTTACGGTGTGTTTAAGACGAGTTTATATAATATAGGCTCCGGAACCGGGAATTTCAATATGTGGAAGGGAAAAATCCCGTAAAAACTTTCACGTTTCGGGAAAACACGGAGAAAAAACACTTCGGAGTTTGCAATAGCTTTTTCCCCGGAGTATATTAGGGAAAGAGGCGCCGCCGCTCTTTCCGGCGGAGCCGTCTCACGCAAGGAGTCTTATGGTGCAGGAAAAATTGTGCTGGCCCGGAAGCGCGCAGCTGGCCCCCGTTCCCGCGGTCTTCGTCGGCTGCGGCGACGGCAGCCGACGTAACCCCTGGAATCTCATTACCGTCGCATGGTGCGGCATGGCGTGCAGCGATCCGCCTCAATTGACCATCGGGATCCGCCCGGAACGCTTTTCCTTCGGACTCATCCGCCGCACGGGGGAATTCACCGTCAATCTGCCCACGAAAGCCCTGACCGCCGATTTGGACTACTGCGGCGTCGTTTCGGGCAAGACCGTGGACAAGTTCAGGGAACGCGGCCTCACCCCCGTGCCGGGAAATACCGTCAAGGCTCCTCTCGTCGGGGAGTGTCCCCTCGCTCTGGAATGCCGGGTCAAGGAGTCGCTCGAACTCGGAAGCCACTGGCTTTTCATCGCCGACATCCTCGCCGTCCGGGTGGATCCCGGTCTGGTGGACGAAAAGGGCAAGCTGGATATGGAAAAAGCCGGCCTCATCACCTACGCTCACGGAAACTATTATGCCCTGGGCGGGGAGTTGGGCCGCTTCGGTTTTTCGGTACGCAAAAAACAATAAGGAATCAGATCATCATGTGGGAAAATGATTTCATCGCCTCGCCGCCTCCCTTCCCCCAGGGAGAACCCCGGTTTCTCGAAGACCTGAAAAGCTGGAAAATCGCCGTCCCCCATTGGGACGGTTCCGCCCGGCCCGGGGAAAACGACCTGGACTTGAGCGGGGGATTCCGGATCAAGCGGGATTCCTTCCCCGATCCGGAAGGGCTTCTTGCTACCGCTTACGACCATCTGGACCGGTTCCGCAGCTCCGTCAAGTTTCCCGAAGCGGGCCCGGAAATCAAAGCCGTCAAATGCGCCGATCTCACGGGCGAAAGCTACCGCTTCAAGGTGGAGAGATCCGGCGTCGCCATCGAAGCCGGGAACACCGAAGGCGCCCGCCGGGGGCTCTACTATTTCGAGGAGCAGCTCTGCGCTTCCAGAGGCCCCTTCCTGCCCGTCGGGTGCACACGGCGGGACAACTGGCTCAAAAACCGCATTTCGCGCTGTTTCTTCGGCCCCATCAAGCGCCCCCCCTTCAACATCGACGAACTGATGAACGACATCGACTATTACCCCGACCCCTATCTGGACCGGCTGGCTCAGGAGGGGATCAACGGGCTGTGGCTCACCATCATCTTCCGGGAGATCTGCACCACCTCATTTCTGCCGCAGGATCCCAATGCGGAAAAGCGGCGGGAAAAGCTCCGCAGATCCGTGGAAAAGTGCCGCAAATACGGCATCAAACTCTGGGTCTTCGCCATCGAACCCGCCCGGTGGAACCTCGAAAATCCCAAGCCGGAGGCTCTCCCCGTCGGGCCCGACTGCTATCAGGGCAAACTTTTCTGCCCCGATTCGGAAAACTCCGCCAAATACCTCTACGAATGCACTAATTCCCTCTTCAAGGCGGTGCCCCATCTGGGCGGGCTCATGCTGATCTCCCTGGGCGAACGGCCTACGTCGTGCG
>JAGAEF010000164.1 GCA_017613255.1 Lentisphaeria bacterium | reverse complement strand
TGGCGGGAATGCCGCCTTCGCCTGCGGGCCGCTGCGTCTGATGGATGGGTCCGGTAGCCGTGGACATGAACTTGGCCGCGTTGGGAGAGGGGGCCGCGCCGATCTGGCTTGCGGGAATCCCCGCATCGCCTGCGGGACGCTGGGCCTGATGGATGGGTCCGGTGGCCATGGACATGAACTTGGCCGCGTTGGGAGAAGGAGCCGCGCCGATCTGGCTTGCGGAAATCCCCGGATCTCCGGCAGGACGCTGGGCCTGATGGATGGGCCCGGTGGCCGTGGACATGAACTTGGCCGCGTTGGCGGAGGGGGCCGCATCCGGCTTGGAGGAGGTCACAGGCTTCTTGAAGGGCTGCATGGGAGCCGTGGCCGTGGTGCGGAAATCCCCCGACGGGGCGGGCGCGGGTCCGGGAACGGGAGAAGCGGACTTCTGGGAGAGCGGTTTGAGCTTGATGGTCTTCCTGGCCGCCGCGTCGGCGTTTCCGGGAGCCGCCGCCGGAGCCGGCATTCTCTTCATGGCGCCGGTATCGGTATTGCGTATATCCAGAGGATCGTTGATCCCGCCTGCGGTTCCGTTATTTTCGCTCATGATTTCTCCTTCCGTCGATGATAAGGGTGTTTGGAAGCTGTTGCCGTTTCTTTAAAAATATAGCATGGAAAATCCTTTCGGCAATCCGGAAAAGGGCAAAAAGAGCGTTTTTTTGCAAAAAAAACACTTTTTCACGCTCTTTTTCTTGATATTTCCCCGAAGAGGGAGTAAATTGGGCGGAACAACAAAGCAGGAACGCTCCCGACCATGCTGGAAAAGCTCAAGACCCCCGACGACCTGAAAAAACTGGATGAAAAGGAACTGGATGCCCTGTGCGGGGAGATCCGGAAAACGATCATCGAAACCGTCGCCCGCAACGGGGGACATCTGGCCCCCAATCTGGGGACCGTGGAACTCACCGTGGCGCTCCACAGGGTTTTCGACTGCCCTTCGGACAAGATTTTTTTCGACGTGGGCCATCAGGCCTACACCCATAAACTTCTCACCGGAAGGGCGGAAAATTTTTCCTCCCTGCGTCTGGACGACGGGCTTTCCGGTTTCCCCTCCCGGAACGAATCTCCCTTCGATTCCTTCATTGCCGGCCATGCCGGGACCGCCGTTTCCGCCGCCATGGGGTTCGCCTGCGTCCGGGATCTGGAGGGAAAGGACTTTCACGCCGTGGCCGTGGTGGGGGACGGTTCTCTCATCAACGGGATCACGCTGGAAGCGTTGAACAACGTGCGCTCCCACTGCAAAAATCTCATCATCGTGCTCAACGACAACAAAATGTCCATTTCCTCCTCCGTGGGGGCCCTGCGCAACTATCTCAACCGGATCATCACCGGCACGGCCTACAACCGCTTCAAGGCGGCCGCGAAAATGGCGGTCCGGCGTCTCCCCGGAAGCGCCGGACTCATCGAAAACATCCAGAAGACGGAAGCGGCTCTGAAAAGGCTCATCGTCCCGGGATTCTTCTTCGAGGAGCTGGGCATCCGGTACATCGGTCCGGTCAACGGGCACAATATTTCCGAGCTCACAAAAACCTTCTCCTCCGTGAAGAAATTCAACCGTCCCGTCATCGTCCACGTCATCACGGAAAAAGGCCACGGGTGCGACTACGCGGTAAAGGCGCCGGAACGCTTCCACGGAACCGCCGCCTTCGATCCGGATACGGGAAGGGCGGAGCCCTCCTCCGGAAGGACTTTTTCCTCCGCTTTCGGGGAGACGCTTCTGCGGGAGGCGAAAAAGGATCCCTCCATTCTTGCCGTCACCGCCGCCATGCCCTCCGGGACGGGACTTGCCCCCTTTGCCAAAGCGTTTCCCGAACGTTTTTTCGATACGGGGATCACGGAAGGACACGCCATGACCTTTGCCGCGGGACTTGCCGCCGCCGGAAAAAAGGCGGTCATCCCCGTATACGCCACATTCCTGCAAAGGGCGCTGGACAACGTGTTCCACGATATCTGTCTGCAGGATCTCCCTGTGGTCATCTGCGCCGACCGGGCGGGCCTTGTGGAGGACGGGCCCACCCATCACGGGTTCGGGGATCTGCCCTTTCTCCTTTCCCTGCCCAATATCTCCATTCTTTCTCCCAAAGATCCGGGGGAACTTTCCCTCATGCTCTCCGCCGCGCTGAAACACCCTCATTCCGTTCTTCTGCGCTACCCGAGAGGCTCCTGCGATCTTGCCGCCTTTTCCCTTGCGGAAAGTGCGCCCGTTGTCTGGGGGAAGGCGGAAACCCTCAAGGAGGGGAAAGATCTCCTGATCTGGACCATGGGAAGAGAGTGCGAAACGGCGCTGAAGACGGCAGAACTTCTGGAAGAAAAAAAGATCTCCTGCACGGTGGTCAACGGGAGATTCTACAAGCCCTTCGACGAGAAATTGTTCCTTTCTCTTGCCGGAAAAATGCCCGCTGTCACCATAGAGGATGCCGTTTCCGGGACCGGAGCGGATTCTCTCACCGATTCCCTTCTTGCCAATGTCCCTCACAAGCGCGTTCTGCACTTTTCCTGGCCGAAGGACACGGTCCTCCCCCACGGGACCATCCCGGGCATACGGAAAAAATTCCGTTTCACGCCGGAAGACATCGCCGAAGAGATCGGGAAAAAACTCTTTTGAACCTTATTGGGCTTCGAAGGCGAAGACGTTGCGTTTGCCGCTTCCCCGCAGTTTGTCGATGACCAGACGGAGACGGGTCGCCTTCACGTCCACGGGAATCTTCACAAGTCTCTGATAGTTTTCCTTCTCCCGGAAGATCACTTTCCCGTCCGCTTCGATATGATAGGCTTCCACCAGACACTCGTCCACCTTGTAGTCGGGGGTGTCCTTGTAGCGGTTGAAGATCATGTTGAGGTGATCCTGCGTCTTGTTCCTTCTCAAGCGGCTGTCGAAGATGAGCCGCACCCTTTTGAGGGGCGTTGGCGTACCGAAATCGTACTCCGCCCAGTCCCCTTCGCCGCACTGCCAGGCGTTGAGGGAATCCCCCACCTCCCGGTCCACGCCGGAACGCAGTTCCTCCGGATCCCCGCAGGAGGCGGAAAGAGCCGCTTTCCGGCAGATTTCCGAAATGCTGCGGACTTTTCCCGGCAGGAAGCAGTCGTCGTCCATAAGGGTGTTCTGGATCTCGCCGATGAACTTTCTGCACGTTTCCCGGGGCGTCAACGCGTTCCTGACGGCGAAAACGGCGGCGGTGCCCACGGCCTGCCCCAGGCAGGCGCAGGTGGCCATGACCCTTGTGGAGCTGATCCCCACATGGGTGCAGGAAATATTCCTTCCCGCAAAGAAAAGGTTTTCGATATTCCGGGAGTAAAGACAGCGCAGCGGGATCCCGTAGGGCTGTTCGGGCTGGATGTGGATGTTGGCTTCGCCCCCCCGGTATTCGAATCCGTCGGGATGATGATCGTCCACGGGCCAGCCGCCGTAGGCTACGATGTCGTCGAAAGAGGTGTGGTTGAGCACGTCGTTCTGGGTGAGGATACAGTCGCCCATGAGGCGGCGGCTCTCCCGTTTTCCCGGAAGAAAACCGATCCAGTCCAGAACGAAGTTTTCCGCGCCGTGGTCGCCGTGGTTCTTGATATGGTCCCACATCCCCATGGCGGTTTTCAGGAGCTCGTCCTTCACCTCTTCCGCGTCTCCGATGGAATCCCGGTTGCCGCCCAGTTCCAGATACCAGAAGTTCTGCAGACGGCTGAGATCGTGGCCCCGGCAGGGGGGAAGAGACTCTTCCGTGGGATAGGAATAGGCCCACTTTGGCGGCGTGAACTTCTGGGGGCGGTCGGTTTCCCGCACCTGAATGAGACAGCTCATGCCCATGGTCTTCCTGTCGGCCTCATCCTGGGCAAGGGATTCGCCGAACTCGGCCTTGGCCTCCCGTCCCATGCGGAAATCCGCGCCTGCAAGGGGGGCTAAAATGCCGTCGCCGGAACAGTCGGCAAAAAGATCCGCTTCCACGATATGCCAGGTCTCCGTGGTCAGCTGCCAGCCCTTCACGCTTCTGATCCTGTTCCCCTCCCGGACCGCTTCCACGCAGGTCGTATTCATGAGGGAAACGAGATTCTCCTGATAGCGGATCTTTTCATACAGGATCGTATCCCAGACGGAGTAGTTGGGATAGGTGTTCCGGTAGAGATTTTCCAGACGGAGCTCCTCCACGATCCCGGTTTCCAGAAAGTGGGGGCTCCCGCAGATCCACATGCGGATCTCGCTGGAGGCGTTTCCGCCGAAAACGGGGCGGTCCTGAATGATCATGGTCCTGATCCCGTGCCTTGCCGCGGCAATGGCCGCGCACATGCCCGCGATGCCGCCGCCCACCACACAGAATTCCACTTTGTGCGTAAGAGTCTTCATCTTTTCTCCTTGAAAAGGTTATTTCCAGTTTCTCTGCCTTGCCGCTTCGTAGAGAAGAAGCGTGGCGGCGGTCGCCACGTTGAGGGAGTCCATTTTCCCCAGCATGGGGATGACCACCTGAACGTCGGCGTGCTTCAGCCAGTACTCGGAAAGTCCGTATTGTTCCGCGCCCACCACGATGGCGGTGGGTCCGGTCATGTCGTTTTCCGTGTAGATGAGATCCGTGTGGGGTGTGGCGGCAAGGGAGCGGATGGAGTGCGCTTTGAGCCACGAAACAGCCTCTTCGGAAGTGCATTCCGCCACGGGTACGGAAAAGATCGCCCCCGTGCTTGCCCGGATCACATTCGGATTGAAGAGATCCGTCTGACGGTTGCAGATAATGACTCCTGTGGCATTCACCGCGTCGGCGCTGCGCAGGATGCTTCCCAGGTTGCCGGGTTTTTCGATGGTTTCCGCCACGAGATAGAGCCCGTTGGGAACGACGGGCATGCTCTCCAGACCCTTCTTTTCCATTTCCACAACGGCAATGAGTCCTTCGGGCCGTTCCCGGTAGGCCAGTTTCCGCAGGATCGTCCCGGTGGTCTGAAAGGTCTCCGCTCCGCTTTTTTCTATCTCTTCGATGAGGGCGGGCTCGTTTTCACCCAGAAAAAGTTCCGGAGCAAAAAAACACTCCCGGAAACGGATCCCCAGCGCGAGGGCGCGGGAAAGTTCCCTGTACCCTTCCAGAACGGTGACCTTCTCCCGGTCCCGCTCCCGGCGTTCCCGCAGGGAGCAGGCGTGTTTGACACGGGGATTCTGGGCGCTGGTGATGAGCGTGGACATGGCGAATGACTGTTTATTCCCCTTCGGAGAAGACCAGCTCGGAAGAATAGACGCTGCCGGTATCGTCTTCGATCATCAGATAGGCGCAGGTCCATTCGTCGGGCAGATCCCCCACGATGGAGCCGTTTTCCTGATTGACCCTTGCCGGGTACTCCCGGAAGAGACAGTCGTTCCAGCAGGGATTCGCCCTTGTGGCGACAAGTTTCGCCTTGGCGATCTTGACCGGCGCAATGAGTTTGGCGCCCAGTCTTTCCCCCGCTTCATCCTGCCGCACCGGGGAGAAGACCGGGTACTGCCGCTCTTCCAGAACGGATTTGGCGAAGGGGAGAAGTTCCGGCGCCTGGGAGCCGGGATACTGCCCGTGGGGAAAATCGATGCGCAACGAGCGGTAGGACTTCATGGGCAGGGAGGCGGTCTTGTTCCAGTTCATCACGTCGAAGGCTGTATCATGACTTCCGTTGAGCCAGAGCACGGGCATTTTCGCACGGGAAAGGTAGTTCTGGGGATCCCAGAGGGAGGCCCACTTCCTGATCTGCCGCACGGAAGCGTTTCCGGGGACGAGTTTCAAATCGTTGAGGAATCCGCCGCAGCCGTAGACCGGCATGGCGAACTTGAACCGGGAATCGAAGGGAATGGTCAGCGCCGTGACGAACGCGCCCCAGGAGATCCCGGTAACTCCGGTGCGGTCGCTGTCCACTTCCTCCATGGAACGCAGGAAGCTGTGGGCGATGACCGTGGCGGCAATGGCGTGATAGGGCCACTGGTCTTCCGGGGCCTCGTCCGCCTGCTTGTACCAGTCTTTGTGCAGGGGGCCGGAAAATTCATGGCTCTCCACGGCAACTTCCAGTTTTCCGTCGGCACTCTTTTTTCCGGGAAATCCGCCGAAGACGTCGGGGACGACGGCGGCAAATCCCCGGTCGTTCCACATCTTGGCCCAGTAGGAGTAACTCGTGCCGCCTCCGCCGTGGATGAGGATGATGCCGGGGACTTTGTTCTCCTTGGACGCGCCCTCGGGCAGACTGTACCAGGCGAAAATGCGGGTGGGTTTTCCTTTATAGGCAGGGCCTGCCAGAAAAACGCCTTTTATCCCTTCCGTGCAGGGGGTGATGCCTTCTGCCGGAAACGTTTCCGGCACCGAATAGAAATTGGTGAACTCGAACATCTTCTCTTCTTTCGTGTTTTGCGTTTTGTTGAAGATTTACCGTCAAATTTAACGCTTTTTACGCTAAAATCAACCGGACAAAGCTGTTTTTTTGCGAAAAAACGCTCATTTTCCCTTTTTTTGCTTCCGGGAAGGGGCGGAACCGACCGCGGAGGCCGCCGCGCTTCGTCCGGCAAGGCGGCCGGAGGAGATCGCCCACTGGATGTTGTAGCCGCCGCAGGGGCCTGCAAGGTCCATGATCTCTCCGGCAAAATAAAGCCCTTTCACGATACGGCTTTCCATGGTGGCGGGATCGATCTCCTTCAGCGAGATTCCTCCGGACATGGCCATGGCCTTTTCCATGGGCCCCACGGAATCCACAACAAGGGGGATCCCGTCGCGGAGAAGAGAGACGAGTTTCTCCGCGGAGGCTCCGGAAAGACGGCAGGCCAAGGTGTCCTCACATCCGGCAAGGACCGAAAGTGCCCCGGCAAGGGAACGGGGCAGTCCCTCCTGTTCCGCAAGAAGCGTGCGCAGGGATCTCCGCCCGAAATTTCTTCTGTACTTTTCCGGAAGAGCGGCAAGTTCTTCTTTGGTCTTCCCGGGAAAAAGACGCAGGAAAACCGTTGCGGAACCCGATTCCAGACACATTCTTCCCGCCGCATCGGCCATATCCAGCGCGGCGAATCCGGAAAGACCTTCATGGGTGAAAAGGAGATTGCCCTGCGTCCGCCAGAGGGGGCGTTTCCCCTTTCCGCACAGGAGAAGTTCCGCATGGTCCAGGGAGACGCCGGAAAGGGTTTTCACCCAATCCTCCCGCACGTTCAAAGGGGCCACCGCCGGAAGGGGTTTTATGAGGGTGTGTCCGCACCTTTCCGCAAGGAGAAGCCCTGCGGAAGTGCCCAGTCCCGCCCAGGCGCAACCGCCCGCGGCAAGGATGAGCTGTGAACTTTTCAGGCGTCGGCCGTCTTTCAGAAGCACGCCAATGACCCGTCCCGATTCCGTCAGGATCTCCGTCACCTCACAGGAGGTTTCCACGGGAGGAAAGGAGCGGGAAAACGCCTCCAGCACCGCAGAAGAGCCGCCGGAAGCGGGGAAACAGTAAAAATTGTCCGTCAGAAC
This sequence comes from Lentisphaeria bacterium, assembly GCA_017613255.1. Taxonomy (GTDB): domain Bacteria; phylum Verrucomicrobiota; class Lentisphaeria; order Victivallales; family UBA1829; genus RGIG5327. The sequence continues at coordinate 3,917 of JAGAEF010000164.1, read as the reverse complement.
GGTTTCCACGCCCCGCGTTTTCAGAAAATGCGTGACCCATTCCCGAAAAGTAAGGGCAAGGGCGTTGCGCATGAAGGCTCCCTTGCGTCCGAATTTTTCCATGAACTCTTCGGGGGAAAGCATATTGGAAAAATTGCATTTCCCTCCGCCGCTGGCCAGCAGTTTCCGGGAGGAAAAAGGAAGCCTTTCCAGAATGACCGCTTCCATTCCCATTTCCCGCGCCCCGATCCTTGCGGCAAGTCCGGCGGGGCCGGAACCCGCGATAAGGATCTTTTCCTTCCCGCAGGAAGCGGAAGAAGCGTTTTCCCCGGGGCTTTCCGAAAACGGGAGGGAAGAGGCCATCACAGGGATTTGAGGAAGTTGACCGCGTTGTCGAAAATGATCTTCCCTTCGCCCCACTGAGGAAGTCTGCCTTCCTGCTTCTGCGCCTGCCAGTCGGGGGCGTTGTAGGGGGAAAGGAAGGCTTCCGGATGGGGCATGAGTCCGAAGATCCGTCCGGTCTCGTCGCAGATCCCGGCTATATCGTTGATGGCGCCGTTGGGATTTTGGGGGAAGCCCTCCGCCTTGCCCCCGTCGGGAGCGCAGTAGCGCAGAGCCACCAGATTTTTTTCCTCGATCTCTCTTATGACGGCTTCGTCGGCCACGAATTTGCCCTCGCCGTGACGCACGGGCAGACGGAAAACGGTGATGCCTTTGGTGAAGATGCAGGGGGATTTTTCATTGGCGGCAAGGTGGACCCAGTCGTCCCGGAAAACGCCGGAATCGTTGTGGACAAGGGCCGCCTGCTGCTGGAAGTACTGCCCGTTCAACGCGGGCACGAGTCCCAGCCGGGTGAGGGTCTGGAACCCGTTGCAGATCCCGATGACCAGTTTGCCGTCGGCAATGAATTTGCGGATGTCCTCGGTAAGTTTGAACTTGATCTTGTTGGCAAAGACGGTCCCGGAACCCAGATGGTCCCCGAAGGAGAAGCCGCCGATGAACGCAAGGATCTGGAACTCTTCCAGGGAGCGTCTGCCCTGCAGAAGATCGTTGAGATGGATCTTTTCCGCTTCCGCTCCGGCGCTTTCGAAGGCCGCGGCGGTCTCCTTCTCACAGTTCAGCCCCACGCCCGTAATGATGAGCGCCTTGATCTTTTCGTACTTAGCCATGTGCAGAATCTCCCGCTTTTCGTTTGGTTTTCTCCATAACTATAGCATCATCGTCCGTTTTTTCAATTCGGGAAGGTGGAAAACACCCGAAAAACCTTTCTTCTTTGACGCGGAAGGCCGGATAAACCGTTCCGGAAAACAGAAGTTCCGCCCGAGGCCGGACCGCGGAAGAAAGGAGAAAAATGGATTTCGTTTCCGCAAACACATTGAGAACAGCCCTTCAGAACATTCTGGAGGAGCTGGAAGATGAAAACGACCAACCCCTTTTTCAGGAGGTCCGGCAGCTTTACGGCGACAACGCCGATGTGGAGCTTTTTCTGCGTCTCCCCGATCTGGCCAAATTCCCGGCGGCGGCGATCCAGTTCCTCCGCACGAGAACGCCCACCGAGTACGGCGGCGCCGTACAGGAGATCGACGGAAACGTTCTTGTGATCTGCCGCACCAACGGCGTGCCGGAACACCATGAGGAGGCCGAAACCCTTTTCGAAACCGTTCTTTCCACCCTGCGGTCCGACGTCCCGGGGCAGTTTTTGTGCCTCCGGGGGTGTCCCCTGATCCTTCTGGGGCATGACGCCGTCTCCGCGGGGCTGGATTACGCCGTCAGCAAAATCGAATTCACGTTGAAGGTACCGGGAAGAGCCGTGTAACGCACCTTGGAAAGCTTCGGGAGGCAAAAATGGGAGAAGACAGAGATAAACTCGCGGAAAATTTCAGTCAGGGTGTGTGGATTCTCTTCAGAGGACAGCTGGAAACTTTTCTGAAAAGTATGATCACGCTCAGAAAGCAGAAGGAATTTCTGGAAAAAGTGCAGATGGAAATGTACAATCGTTTCCGGGATTCCGAGAGAAAACTGAAAAGCGACGTGTCTCCGGACGAAGTGTTCGAAAAAGTGGAAGCGAAAAGGCTGTTCGATGCGAGACAACTGGCTGAATTGCGCAAAAAAGAGAACAAGCTCATTACCATACTGAGCAGATTGAACAAGTTGTATGCAATTCTGATTGAACTGGAGGAATATTACAAAACCATGAAAGCCCTTGAGGCGGGCGGCAGCTTCGCAGTTCAAATATACAGACAGATGAAAGAACAGCAGAAGGAAACCGTGAACGCCGATGCAAAACAAATGATCGAGTTGATGAAAAAAGCGAAAGTGAGCATGAACAAGGTGGTGAGCTTGTCCACTTCTTCCTTCGCGAACAATATTCCCATCGTTTCCGACCTGATCCGGTTTTACGGACAGTTTTTCATCGCTACGGACAAAATCTTCGACAAGGTCGGCTCCTACGCGGAAAGGATCATCGAGGAAACGGAGAAGATCACGCCTGCCATGATCAATGCTATTATGAATCGTGACATCTATTACGAGAGGATGACAAGTACTAAGACTCAAAAAAAGACGCATCAGAACAGGCAATAGCGATACTAAAACCGATTTGATCCGTAGAGTTCATTCCGATAACATCTCCTTCAATCTTGCAAGGACATCTGCGGCAACGAAGGGAGGTTTTTTGCAGGAGCGCGCGAGCGAATAATATTCTTTCGCTTTTCCGTTATCCCCCTTCAGATGGCAGCCGAGCGCAAGAAAACAATAGCATGCCTGACTCTCGTGCCGTTCGTGTGCCGTTTTTGCGTATTTGAGAACTTTTTCCGCATCCTTTTCCCTGCAATAGAGTCTCGCCAGCTTAAGAAGCATGCCATAGAGAAACTCTTTGTTGTTTCCGCATAAGGTAATGGCCTTCCCGATGTATTGTTCGCTTTTTTCCTTATCCCCGATCTCCATAAGGTAATCCGCCTTGGCTCGATAGGCGAATTTCATCAGTTCAGGAGCGGATTTTTCCCATTTTCCTTCGCCGCCGTTTTTTGCCAGAAAGTCATCCATGATCCCGAGCGCCTCATGATACTTTCCGATCTTATAGTGATACCGGGCCTTTTCCTTGACGACCATCCATTCCGCATAAAACAAATCCATGGTGTCAAGATCAAACTTTCTCAACAGACCCAGCTGCCGTTCCATTTCCGGGAAATTTTCTTTCACCTTCTCATATTTTTTCTGTACGTACCACAGCTCGTGTTCCCAGGTAAAAGAGTAGAGACAGGCTTGCGTACGGGCCGGGGACTTTATCTCCGCCAGAAAAGAACGATACTCCTTCAGGAGTGTCATTGCCTCATCATATTTTTCCTGCCTCATCAGGGTGTGGAACTCATTCATGCAACGCATCAATGTACCGTAGGTTTCCCCTTTTACCCGAATTTTGATCGGCAGAAACCAATAATAGTACACCCCGCCTCCGGCAAGGGCCAGAAGGACAAGAACGGAAACGGCGAGAATGATCCGCTTTTTCATTTCAACCTCTTTTTTGCGGGTAATATATTCCCTCCGAAACACTTTGTCAATCCCGCGCCGGAAAATTCTCCCGCCTCCGGCAAGGGCGGACTTGATTTTTCGGGAAACGGTGATATTTTGTTTTCGGAACGGAAGACATTTTCCTGATGACAGCGATTCTGACAGCATTTTGGGCTATGACAAAGGGGATCATTCTGTTTACTTTGCCTTTTATTAAGAAAGCCTTTTTGTACGGCTTTGCGTTTCTGATGATTTGCATAGGCAGCTGCGGCACGCCTTATGATGCGGAAAAACCCGACACGGAGGCGAACAGAAAGGGATTCAAGCTCCTCTTCGGATTTCCTCCGGGTCCGGGCGTAAGAGACCTCTATTTCTATGCGGACGAATTCTGTTTGAAAGATCCCCTTTACTGCGCCTCCTTCACGGCC
>JAGAEF010000163.1 GCA_017613255.1 Lentisphaeria bacterium | reverse complement strand
GGCAAGCATGGAAGGCGTGGAAGGCACATAAAAATATTTCCCCTCCCCGCCGATGACCTTACGGGGCGCTTTCTCCTCTGCGGGAGAAGGCATCACGTCCTTGAAAAAGTCGATTTCCAGATACTTCATCCCGGTGATCCCGTCGGGTTCGAGCCTGCACCGCAGTCCCTTGCGGATCTCCTTGGTGAGGAGCTCATAGAACTCATCCTGAGAAACGGTCGCTCCGGCGGTCCCTCCTCCGGCATTTTTGGAGAATCTTGTCAGATCCACTTCCATTTCCAGACAGATGCTTTTGCTGTCCATGTGGATGATGATATTGGTGACCTTCCCGATGGGCACGCCCCGCAGTTTCACGGGGGACCCGGTGTTCAGCCCCTGAATGGATTCCGTGACGGTGGTGCGCAAGTAGGCCTTGTCGTTGAGGAAATCGAAAAGCCCCATGCAGGAGACCGCCACGATGAAAAGCACCACCGCTCCCGCTACGAAAAGCCCCAGTTTGAATTTATTCGTCTCGATCATTTTTCTTCCTTTCCTGCTTTTCCGCTGCACAATATCGAAATTCGGATTTCTTCTTCACAGTTTTCCCCGGTTCAGAAACAGACGCACTTTCCGGTTTTCCGAGCGGTCGCGCAAATCCTCCGGTCTGCCGTCGGCAAGAATCTTCTTCGTCTCGGCATCCAGCATGATGCTCCTGTCGGATATGCGGAAGATGCTGTCCAGTTCGTGGGTGACCACAAGAATGGTGGCGCCCGTCTTCTCCCGGATGTTCAGAATGAGTTCGTCCAGACTTGCGGAACTTACCGGATCCAGTCCCGCGGAAGGTTCGTCGAAAAAGAGGATCCGGGGATCCAGCGCCATGGCCCTTGCAAAGGCGCAGCGCTTCAGCATCCCGCCGGAAAGATCCGCGGGCATCAGATTCTGGAACCCGTCCAGATTCACCATCTTGAGTTTTTCCTTCACCTTCTCCCGGATCTCCTCTTTGGTGAGAAGCGTGTACTCCTCCATGGGCAGCGCCACATTCTCCTCCACCGTGAAGGAACGGAACAGTGCTCCGCCCTGATAGGCGACCCCGAAGGAACGGGTGATCTCTCTCTTTTCCTCTTCGTTTGCCTTTACGATGCTTCGGCCTTCCAGAAGGACATCTCCGGAAAAAGGCGTATACAGTCCGGTAATATGCTTGAGCAGCGTGCTTTTCCCGCAGCCGGAGCCCCCCAGAACGGTGACGATCTGCCCCCGGGGGACCGTAAAGGAGATGTGATCCAGCACGGTCCTTTCCCCGTATTTGGCCAGAAGATCCTTCACCTCGATGGCAGGGATCTCCTTTTCTCCGCTCTCCTTTTTGATCTCTTCCCGCATAAAAAAAACTCTCCCCCGGTTCAGAAAAAGATGGTGTTGAAGAAATGGGCGAGAATCGTATCGGCTATGATGATGAAAAGGATGCTCAGCACCACCGAGGAGGTGGTGCTTCTGCCCACGGCAAGGGCGTCGGAACCCGTCCGGAACCCCCGCCAGCAGCCGATGAAGGTGATGATGATCCCGAAAACCGCCGTCTTGAGGATGCTTTCGAAAAAGTACCCCGGCCTCACCCAGGAAACGGTCCTTGCGTAATAGGAGGCGAAGGGCTGTTTCAGAAGCCCCATGCCGATAAGGGCGCCCCCCAGAATCCCGGCGATGTCTCCGATGACGGCAAGAAGCGGCATCATCAGGGTCATGGCGAAAAGCTTGGGGATCACCAGAAACCGTTCCGGCAGGAATCCCATGGTGCGCAAAGCGTCCACTTCTTCCGTGACCTTCATGGAACCGATCTCCGCGGCGAAGGCCGAACCCGTCCGGCCCGTGGCAATGATGCTCACCATGAGGGGGCTCAGCTCCCGCACCATGGCGCACCCCACAAGCCCCGCAAGGAAGGAGTCCGCACCGTATTTCTGCATCTGCACGGCGCACTGGTAGCCCAGAATCACGCCGGTAAGAAAACAGATGAGAAAGGTGATGGGGACCCCGTCGGCGCCGCAGAGATCCATGAAGTAGAGCAGTTCCCGCTTCCGGATCTTTTTCGGGTGCCGGAAGGCGTCGGCCACCGCGTAGGCCGTTCTTCCCATGAAGGCGATGCAGGAGACCGCCTCGTCCTTCAGAAAGTAAAGCATCCCCCCCGTTCCGGTGAGAAGCCGCACTATGGTATTTTCCTTCTCCGTCATATCGTCTTCAGGCCTTTTTTACGAGAGTCACGTTCTTGCAGCACTCTCCCCGGTCGTTGTACCCCAGATCGTATTCCATGAGGTCGCCTATGGAAAGCTCGTCGAAGGAGCAGTTGCGCAGTTCCTCGATGAAGAAAAAGATGTTTTTGCCGGGCCCTTCCGAAGAGATGAACCCGTAGCCGCCCCGAAGCTGTACGATCTTCCCCTGCCGCCGGGCGGAACGGCTCTCCTCCCTGTCCTGAGGAAGAGTCTCTTCTTCCGTGCCGCCGGGCCGGGAGGAGGAAGGATTGTCCGGGGAATCGCTTTCCTGCTCCCTGGAGACGAACAGCGTTCCCGGATTGATGCCGGGAACTTTCTGGACGCCGTTGATGATGTCGTGCATTTTCACGGCATAGGCGGCCTCGCTCATAAGCCGGGAGGAGGTGGAAGTGTAACGGGCGTTCCCCTGATCGTCGGTATACTCGAAATCCCAGCCGCAGACCATGACCCGCACCCCCAGAGAGTTGAGTTTGCGGATGAGGGGCACGTAATCGCCGTCGCTGGCAATGAGCACCACCACGTTGTACTGTTTGAGAATGGAAAGCTCCAGCGCCTCCAGCGCCAGGGAAACATCCACGCCCTTCTCCCCGGACTTGGTCATGGGCAGATAGTGGGTGACGATCCCTTCCCGCATGAGGATGTCGTCGAAGATCCGTTCGTTGAGCAGGATCTGTCTCTCGTTGGCCTCCATGGCGGGCAGTCTGCCCCGGAAATAGTGGCAGTCCACGATCTGGCAGAACTTGGGCGCGATCCCTTCGCAGCTGGCAATATACTTTACGATGAAATCATGGATCCCGGGGATGCTCAGTCTTGCACGCCGGGGGTGTCCGTAGCAGTAGTAGTTGCTGACGTGATAAAAGTAGTTGCCGTCGTAGAACACGGCGATCCTGGAGAGAGAGTTTTTCCGTTCATTGAACATGTTTTTTTTCCTTTTAGCTGCATTGATAAAAACATAGATACACCATTACCGATAAAACCATGGCACCCTTTTAAAATAACACGGTTTTTCCACGATGCAAGAAAGAAAAGGAATTTTGTGACGGAGTGACCGGAAGAAAAAGATGGAGCGG
>JAGAEF010000162.1 GCA_017613255.1 Lentisphaeria bacterium | reverse complement strand
GCCTGGCATCCGATCCGGCGTCGTGGTGCAAGGTGGGGAACATCCGCCGCCCGTCCGATCCGGCGTTATGGTGCCGTGGGCCAGTATTCATAGTATTCACAGTGTTCATAGTCTCCCCAGCCCGAGCTGGAAACGGCGGCCGTGTTTTTTCGCTCTGCGTTCCCCCGCCGCCCCCTGACTATCCGGCCTATTCCCCAGCCCGGCTGGAAGCGTGAGAAATGCTTTTTCGCACTGCTCCTACTCCCCCCACTTGAGTTCGTCGCCCTTTCCGCGGATGCGTTTCTGCAGGATCCAGGAGACGGGGGAAAGCACTTTGCTCATGGCGGCAAAGGGGAGTGTCCCCTTCAGAAGTTCCGACCGGATGCGGAAATCCACATCCCTCGTGGCCCAATCGTAGGAGCCGTCGGTGCGAATGGCCACCACGCTGCCGTTGCTGCTGCCCCGGTCGATGCGGAAGGTGGTCCCTTCGAGTGAAAAGGCCATATCGAATTTCGTGATGGTGCCCAGCGCCTGCGTATGCCACGCCTTCCCCAGGATCTTCAGGAGCTCGCCCAGAACGGGGATATGCCACATATCCTCCCCGGCGATGTCCGCGGATCCCTTCCCGAAAAGGAGAAGATTCTCCTTCTTGTCCAGAGTCACGGACGCCTTCATCTCTCCGGAACAGTTCGCCTTGACCCCCTTGAGCTGTTTGAGTTCCGCCCCCATTCCCTTCATGACACGGGCGAATTCCGCATTTTTCAGTTCCAGGCGGATCGCGCCCTTTTCCCGTTTTTTGTTGAAGTCGAAGTGGTAATTGACCGCGATGCTCCCGCCGCAGGTCTGCCCCACGGCCCGGGGGATGGAAAGGACCTCGTTGGCGTAATGCATGGTGCAGTCCACATTGGTGATGGGCGCGCTTTTCCAAAGGCATTTCCCGTTGTTCACGGTTGCCGTAAAGACCGTGGCGCCATCGTCCCTGTAGTCGATGACTCCGGAAGCATCCACTTTCACGGGATAGGGGAAATTCAGGAAATCGCTCTTCCACTGGGGGTAGAGACAGCGGAGGATATCGTTGCCGTTCATGGTGCTTTCCAGTTCGAAAACCAGTCTCCCGTCGCCGGAAAGGAAGTCCCCGGAATTGCCGTTTCCCCTCTTTTCCTCATACAGGCCGTTGAGAAGCGCCTTCCCGTCGGAGGTTTCCAGCACCGTTCCGGAAAGGGCGAGTTTTTTCCCCGAATCCAGAAGGAATTTCGTGGCGAAATACCGGAAGGGGATCTTCCTGTACCGGAAATCGGAAAGGACCACGTTGCCGTCGGCAAACCAGAAGAAAGGCTCCTTCCCGTAGTCGACGTAGACCCTGGCGAAAAGATCCGCAAGGGCTCCTTCCTTCGGCCAGGAGATCTCATTGAGGAGGGTTTCCAGCTTCTTCCTGTAGCGGGGAGAAAGCTTTTTCAGCATCTTTTCCGGCGAGCCGCCGGAATGAAGGGAAAGAGACATTTTTCTGTCGGGACAGCGGATAGTTCCCGAACAGGAAAATTTCAGGGAGTCTTCCAGCGTGCCTTCCAGACTTTCCACGGAAAGGGATTCCATGGAAAATCCCAGACGTCCCGCAAGATTCCGGACCGAAACGCCGCCCAGAGCGGAAAATTCGGGGAACCGGAAGCGGATCTTCCCGGAGGGCACGCCGCCGGAAAGATTTTCCATGCCCGCCTCTCCGCTGAAGGAAATAAGGTTTTCCTTCCCGCTTCTCCGGATCTCCAGATCGGAAAAGAGAGAACTTTTTTCGAAGAAGGCAAAGGGCATTTCTCCGGAAAAACTTCCCGTGATCCTCTGATTTGTCCCCTGAAAAGCAAAGGAGAGTTTTCCCTTCTTTCCGTCCGTTTTTCCGCCCGTTTCCGGTGCGAAAAAGAGCGCTTTCACCTCCCCGCGGATCCCCTCGGGGGTCATGCGGATGTGCAGAGGACTCCCGGAAAGCCGGATGCCCTTCAGGACCGTTTCCGGCAGAGAAATTTCGATTCGTGCGTCATAGATGCCGCTTCCCACCTGATATCGTTCCAGCGTGCCGGAAAACCCGATTTTTTCCTTTTCCAGTCCGGCGAGATTTTCCTTGAGCGTATTCCGCCACTTTTCCGGCAGGAAGGGCAAAAGTTTCGAAACGGGCAGTTTGCCCTGCGTCTTTCCCCGGAAAAGCTTTCTTTCCGTGTCATAGGCGCCTTCCCAGGAAAAGGAGCACTCCTTTTCTTTTCCGCCAAGCTCCACCACGCTGTTTTTTCCTTCCAGAATTCCATCGGCAAGGCGGAAGAAGCGCACATGCTTCTTCAGCGTAAAAACGTTCCCTATACGGCTTTCCGGCAGGAAGAGCGCCGCCGTCATGCGGCAGGCCTTGAAGTCGTAGAGATCGGCGCGGAACGCGGCCTTCAGGAAGACCTTGTCCCCCGCCGTCTTCCAGGTGAAGGGCAGCACGTTCCCCGTGCCCTCCTCCTGCCGCAGGGCACGGGAGAAAACGGCAAGGTGTCCCCGCAGATCATAGGGGATGTTCCTCATACAGGCGGCATAAAGGTTTTCCCGCGTCTCATTTTCGGGCGACTTTTCCCACAGGAACTCCGTGAGGGTATGCCCGAAGGAGGCGGC
>JAGAEF010000161.1 GCA_017613255.1 Lentisphaeria bacterium | reverse complement strand
TTCAGGGGGAGAGAAAAAAGCGCAAGCGCGTTTGTCTCTCCCCCAAGTCAAGGCTGGCCCCATCCGCCGTGTTTTTTCCCATTTCCGAAAACGTCCCTGCTGGCCCCATCCGGTGTGTTTTTTCTGCCATTCCTGAAAACGTCCCTGCTGGCCCCATCCGCCGTGTTTTTTCCCATTTTCGAAAACGTTCCTGCTGGCCCCATCATGAAAAAAATCGTCCGGCCCCCAGCGGGAAACCGGACGATCTTCTCTCAAAAAACAGCTTCTCAGATCTGGGCGGAAAGGATGAGATCCAGAACTTCCTTGGCTTCGCCGGAGGTGATGTCCTTGCCCCAGTTGGCCGCAAGGCCCTTCTTAATGGCATCCACATCGTTTCCGAATTCGGCGCGGGCGGCGCAGAGCGCCCCTTTGGCGAAGTTCACGGGCTTGACTCCCTGACTCAGGCAGAGCCGCATGGTGCCCACCACCCGGTCGTCCCAGGAAAGTTTTCTGGGAATGTCCCGGATCACCCGGGCAATGGAATCGGAAAGATAGACATTTTGCATGCGTTCGATAAGCCCTTCGGCGTAGTTGCGCATCCCCTCGGGGGTGAACATATCGTCCACGCCGGCATACTTTTTGCAAAGCGCAACTCCCGACTCTTCCACGAAGGCCTTGTGCCCGATCTCCAGAATTTCAGGATGGGAGGAGAGCTGGGACATCTTTTCCAGACCCTTGCTTGCTCCGATGATGGCCATGAGGAAGTGGGTGGCGTTGTGGCCGTAAAGTTTGGCGAATTCGAAGGGGAAAAGATCCTTCTTCTCGTAGAGGCTCTTCACGGAACGGTTGGCAATTCCGGGAGCGTCGGAGATCAGGATCCAGCTGAACTCCTCCACAAGGTGGGCTCTTCCCGCGCCGGGGAAGAGTTCGGTAAGATGGCGTTTGGCGCAGTCCTCTCCCTTGGCCACGTCGCTCATTTTGCCGATCACGGTGTTGAGGTAGAAGGTATGGGAGAACTTTTCATTGATCTCCGCTTCCAGTTTTTCCGCGGCGTGATTGTCGTTTTCCGCCGTGTAGATGTAGCGCAGTCCGTCGGGATTGCGCCGGAAGCCTTCCTTGAGCCAGGCGGCGGTGGGGCCGAAGAACTTCACGCTGGGCAGAGCCGTGGCGATCTCCTGCGCTTCCGCGGCGGCGGCGACAAGTTTTTCCTTCCCATCGGGATCCATGGGGGAATAGACTTCCAGATTTTTGTATTCTTCCTGAAAGACGTGGTCCTTTGCGGCGATGTTGATGGTGATCTTTCCGCCGTTTCCGTTGACGCCGTTGCGGACGAAATCATCCACTTCCGCGATGACGATGCGGTCGAAATTTCCTTTGCTTGCGCCGGAAACGAAGATCCCGGTCTGAATGGGGCCAAGCCCGATCCCAAGAAACGTTTTCATTTTGACTCCTTTTTTTCGTCGGCTGGGTACAGCCGGAGTTTTCCTGTTGGACTCTTTACTATACCCGCAAAGAGACGAAAATGCAAGGAAAACGGGGAAAAAGGTCCGCAAGACTTGCTTTTTTTTCCGCGAAAGAGTACATTAATAGACAGTTCGTGGGGATGTTTTAAGTGAATCCCGGTGAAAATCCGGAGCTGTCGCGCAACCGTATAGTCGGATCCTGGAACATCCCTGATTTTTCGGCACGGGGTTTGCGTTGCCCCGTCCATGTGCGCATGACACAGAAAGGAAAAACACCATGTCAACACGCGTCACACTTCTTTCGGCGGCAGGAAAACTCCTGCCGGGAAGAGTCTCCCCGCCGGGCACGAATGTTCCCGGGAGGAGCAAAACGGGTCCCCGGACCTTCACCCTTATCGAATTGCTGGTGGTCATCGCCATCATCGCCATCCTTGCGGGGATGCTGCTGCCGGCGCTGAATGCGGCGCGGGAAAAGGCGCGGGCGATCGCCTGCGTCAACAACCAGCGGCAGGTGACGCTTCTTCACTTGAGCTACACGGACGTGTCCAAAGGCTATTTCTGCGTCTCCTACGACGGCGGCAGTCTCTACTGGAATGCGGGAATGGATTCCTCCTGGCTCAAAACCCAGCCCGGGATCCTTGCCTCCACGCTGGGCATGAATCTCAACGCCAGCAACTCCAAGATCTACCAGTGCCCCACCTTCACCGATGCGGCCACCGCCTGGGATGCGAAATTCGTGGGCTACGGCTACAACGAATTTCTGGGGCCGGAGGTGAATTACGGCGGAGCGTCTCTGGCGTGGCCGGGATTCAAGATCAGCTTCATCAAACGGACAAGCGACGTCGTCATCACCGCCGACTGCGCCTACCTCAACGGCACGAAGTATGAGCCGGTGGATTTCGCCCGTGCTCCGGAGGGAAGAGGAGGAACCGTCAACGAAAGCCTCATTTCCGCGGGGACCATCGACTTCCGCCACAGCAAGCGCGCCGCCTGCGGCATGGTGGACGGTCACGTGGAAAGCATTCAGAAGACCGGGATCAAGCAGTCCTCCGCCAAAGACGGCGGAAAGAGACTGGGGTTCCTGGAACAGAAATACTACGATCCCCAGCTTTAAGGCGGAGGATTTTTCGTTTTTCTGCAAAGGCGGGGGGCTTTCCCCCGCCGATTCTGTTTTTTCGATGGAAAATCTTACTTTCTGCGGAACCCGAAACGGGATGCTTCTCATGAGAACGAAATCTTCCTCTCTTTTCTCCTCCTTTGCAAAACTTCTTCTTTTCTCCCTGCTTCTCCTTTCCCCGATCCTCCGGGGGCAGGAGGAAAAGCTGCGCATCGTCTCCCTTTCTCCGGCCATTACCGAAATCCTCTGTTTGCTGGGCGGGGAAAAGTTTCTTGTGGGACGGTGCAGCAGCTGCAACTATCCCGAAAGCGTGAAGAAGATCCCCGTTGCGGGGGGATTTGCCCAGCCGGATATGGAAAAGATCCTCTCTTTGCGCCCGACGCACCTTTTGAGCAACGATCTCATCAATCCCGTGGCGGCAAAAAGATTTTCTTCCCTGGGGATCCAATGTATGACGAAACAGGCCTCCAGAAAGGAGGATTACTTTTTCTGGGTGGAACTTATCGGGAAACTTTTGAGTAAGGAAAAGGAAGCTTCCTGCGAGATCGCCCGGGTGGAAAAGATCCTCGGCGATCTGGAAAAGAAGACCCTCCTCATCCCGGAAAAGGAGAGGAAAAGGGTTCTGTGGATCATCTGGGACTCCCCCCTCATGGCGGCGGGGAAAAATTCCCTGCCCGACAGCATCATACGCTATGCGGGGGGAAAGAATATTGCGGAAAACGTGAAGAGCGACTATTTCAAATGCTCCCCGGAGTGGGTGGAAAGATCCGCGCCGGACATCATCGTCTTCCTCGATCTTCCACCGAAAAAAAGGAAGGAACTTTCCGCCCGGTATCCCTGGAACGCCCTCAAGGCGTGGAAGGAGGGACGGATCGTTTCGGAGATCCCCGAAGACCTTCTTCTGCGGCCCGGCCCCCGTTTCACGGAAGGGGTTCTTCTGCTGAACAGGGCGCTCTACCCGTAAAAAACGCGTTTCCCGGCGTCTTTCTCTCTTCCCCGGCGTTTTTTCACGGCAAAATCACGATTTTTTTCGATTTCGGACTTTACGAAATGCGTTTTCTGCGTTATCTTTATTGAAAGCAAAATCAAGGAAAGGCGAGAAATGGCACAGCTCAAATACAAGCGCACGCTTCTCAAGATCAGCGGCGAATCCCTGAAAGGCAATAAGGAACACGGTTACGATGCGGATGCGGTCCGCACCATCGTCCGCAGAGTGAAGGAAGCTCTGGATATGGGCGCCCAGATCGCTCTCGTGGTGGGCGCGGGCAACATCTGGCGGGGCCTTGCCGGCTCCCAGGGCGGCATGGACCGGGTCACCGCCGACCACATGGGGATGCTGGCCACCGTCATGAACGCGCTGTGCCTCAAGGACGCCTTCACTTCCGCGGGGATCCCCTGCCACGTGCACGCGGCAAGTGAGCTCGCCCCCTTCGCTCCCCGGTTCGACCGGGATCAGGCCCTTGCCCAGCTGGACAGGGGGGAACTGGTCATCTTCGCGGCGGGGACGGGATGCCCCTATTTCACCACCGACACCACCGCCGCTCTGCGGGCGCTGGAGATCAAGGCGCAGGCCCTTCTCAAGGCCACCAAGGTCAACGGGATCTACACGGCCGACCCCATGAAGGATCCTTCCGCACAGCGGTTCGAAAGTCTTTCGTTCCGGCAGGCGCTGGAAAAGAGGCTCAAGGTCATGGATGCTTCCGCTTTCTCCCTCTGTGCGGACAATGATCTGCACATCATCGTCTTCGATTTCGCGGAGGAGGGAGCGCTTCTCAAGGTCCTTTGCGGCGACTTTTCCGTGGGGACCGTGGTACGGGGAAACGAATAACACTTGCAGAAATACAAAAACACAGGAGGAGTTATGGAACTGGCAAATCTGATGGACGAACTGGAAGAAAAAATGATGATGGCCGAGGACGCCATGAAGGCGGATTTTCAGGCGATCCGCACCGGAAAGGCTTCCCCCGCTCTGGTGGAAAACATTCAGGCGGAATATTATGGGACCATGACGAGGATCAAGGACATGGCGGGGATCAGCACGCCGGAGCCCCGGCTTCTGGTGATCCAGCCCTGGGACCAGTCGGCGGTGAAGGCCGTGGAAAAGGCCATCATCAACTCCAATCTGGGGATCTCCCCCGTAAGCGACGGCAAACTCATCCGTCTGCCCATTCCCCCGCTCAGCGAGGAACGCAGAAAAGTGCTGGCCAAGCAGGTGAAAGCCCGCTCCGAAGAGGCGAAAATTGCCATCCGCAACGCCAGAAGAGAGGGCAACGAAGCCGCCAAGAAGGCCCAGAAGGCCTCCGAAATCACCGAAGACGAACTCAAAAAGCTGAACGACGATATTCAGAAACTCACCGACAGCTACATCAAGAAGATCGACGACGGCGCCGCCGAAAAAGAGGCGGAACTGATGGCCATCTGAGGAGCCCATGAGCTCTTCTGCAAAGGGAAAAAACTCCCTCCCCGGGAAAAGGACGGTGTGGAAAGCGCCGGAGGGGGGGGGATTTTTCTCCCGTCTGCGCGCCTTTTCCGGGGAGCACCCATTGTCCGTTCTTGCGGGGATCGCCTTTGCCGGGACGCTTTTTCGGCTTCTGGTCTCCTTCCAGCTCCTGAAAAACGATCCCGCCACCTTTTCCCCCATGAAGGAATCGGACATGGCCACCTACATCTCTCTGGCCGACGGGATCCTGCACGGGGTGTTTCCGGAAACCTTCTACTACCAGCCCTTCTACTACAGCGTCTTTCTGCCGCTCTGCCGTTTGTTCGGCCCATCTTTCGCCCCCGGGGTGACCGCCATAGCGCAGTCGCTTCTGGGCGGAGCGATCATCATTCTGACCGGAAAAATCGCCCTGCGCATTGCCGGGCTCCGCGCCGGGATCCTTGCCGCGCTTTCGGCCGCCTTTTCCGCCATTCTCATCTACTTTACTCCTTACGCGCTTCTGGAGATCCTTCAGGCATTTTTCCTTCTTCTCCTCTTCGATCTCACGGTCGCTGCCCTCGGCAGGCCCGACTGGAAAAAGTGGGCCCTTTCCGGAGCGGTTCTGGGCTGTTCCATGCTGACAAGAGGCAATACACTATTTCTGCTTCCCGTGATCCTCTGCGCCCTTTTCCTGCGGAAAGGGGAAGCATTCCCCTGGAAAAAGAAGTTTCTGTACGCGGGAATCCTTCTTCTTTTTGCCATCCTCCCCCAGATCCCCTTTGCCGCCTACAATACGGCAAAGACACATCACCTTTCCGGACCCTCCACGGCGGGAGGAGCGGTGCTTGCTCTGGGCAACAATCCGGAGGCCGCGCCCGCAGGTCTGGAGATCCCCCACACCCCCTCCTGTCAGGAGTGGATGAAGAAGGAAAAAAGCGTTTCCATCCCCCGCAGGATCCTGCGTTACGCCATGGAGGAGCCGGGGGCGTGGATCGAACGCAAAGCCAAGCAGTTCCTTCTTTTCTGGTCCCGGGAGGATCACCCCAACAATATCTCCGAAGAGTACAATGCGGCAAAAAGTTCTCTCATGCGCTCCTTGCGTTTCCTGCCCACGGGGGTGATCGTTTCTCTTGCCCTTGCCGGGTTGTTTGCGGGATTTTACCGTAAATACTTTCTCCGCAGAAAGGAGTTTCTTCTCCTTGCCGCCTTCCTGTTGCTGTACGCGCTTTCCGTAACGGCCTTCTACATTCTGGCCAGATTCCGGCTTCCGGCGCTTCCCCTCCTGTGCGTTGCCGCGGGAGTGTTTCCGGCAAGGCTTACGAAATTCCATACCATGCAGGGCCTTCTGCGGCTTCTCCTCTGCCTTGCCGCGGGAGTGTTCGTGTGTTACGGAGCCTACCCCCTCTATTCTTTTGTCTACGAGCCCCTTCTCATGAAAAAGCTTCAGCCCTGCGGCGTGGTTGTGGAGCTGGAGGATCCGGATTTTCCCGGTGCGGCATTCGAAAAATGGAATCTTTCCCTCATGGATGCCAGCAGCATGTTTCAGGGCGGCTGGGGAATGATGGAACTCAAAGAGGGCATGGTTGTTACGAAGGAGTTCCTTCTGAAAAAGGAGAAGGCGGAAAGAGTCAAAGACCTTTCCCATGCCTCTCTGGTGCTTCCCGTAAGCGGAGGAGGCGCGTTTTCCGTGGAAGTCAACGGGAAAACGGTCCATTTCCCTGCCGCGGAACAGAAAAGGGGAGAGCTCACCATCAACAGGAGCGTGTCTCAAGTCCCCGTGGTATCGGAAAGAAAGGAAAACGGCGACATTCTTCTGCGCTTTACTCTCCGTTTCTCCGAAATCGGGGGGCCGGTGATGATCCATTTCGATTCCCGCAGGGATTATTCCAGAAGTTTCCTTTCGGGAAAAGTCGTTCCCTGCGAACTTGCCCTGCGCCTTCTTCTGCCGCTGACGGAGCCTTCCTCTCCCCGCTGACGGTTTTTTTCCCCGCGAAAAACGAATTCTTCCTTGCAATGAAGAGGAAAAAAGGGTAAATTAATAGTGTTTCCCGTAATGAAAAAACGGGTCATTGAAGGGTATTTTCCGTAACAACATAAAAAAGAGGATTTTTCATGAAAAGAACGCTTTCTCCCGTAAAGGGCGCGCTTCTTGCCGCGCTTGCCGTGGCGGCCTCCCTGCCGCTTTTCGCCCAGAATGTTCCCGCACAGGCAAAGCCTGAACAGACCAAACAGACCGTCGTCCAGAAAGTCGAATCCAAGCAGGATGCGGCAAAGGATGGGGCGAAAACGGCCCAGACCGCCGTCAAGGATGCCGCCAAGGACGCCGCCAAGACGACAGCCGAAGTCAAGGAAGCCGCCGCTCCTGCCGCGGCCGCCCCTGCGGAAAAGAAAGAGGTGAAAAAGGCTGAGGAAAAGAACCCCTTCAAGGCCACCTTCTGGGCGCTTCTGCCTCCGCTTCTGGCCATTATTCTCGCCCTGATCACCAAGGAAGTCTACTCCTCCCTCTTCTTCGGGATCCTGCTGGGCGGGTGCTTCGCCGCCAATTTCGCCCCCTTGAAGACCGTGGATCTTCTCATCAACAACGGGCTCATCGAGGCGGTCAAGGCCACCTCCGGGATCTTCCTCTTCCTCGTGTTCCTGGGCGCCATGGTGGGTCTCATCAACCGTTCCGGCGCTTCCGCAGCCTTCGGGAAATGGGCGCAGACCCATGTGAAGAGCCGCACGGGAGCCATCTTCACCACCTTCCTTCTGGGGCTCCTCATCTTCATCGACGACTATTTCAACTGTCTTACCGTGGGCAGCGTCATGCACCCCGTGACGGACGCCAAGAAGATCTCCCGGGCGAAGCTGGCCTACATCATCGACGCCACCGCCGCGCCCATCTGCATGATCGCCCCCATCTCCTCCTGGGCGGCGGCCGTCTCCCAGTATGTGAACAGCAAGCAGTATTCGGGGCTGGAACTTTTCGTCAAGGCCATTCCCTACAACTTCTACTCCCTTCTCACCATCCTTTTCCTTGCGGGCATCACCCTTATGAAACTGGATTACGGCCCCATGGCCAAACATGAGAAGAACGCCATGGAAAACGGCGATCTCTTTTCCGGCATGAAAAACTCGTCTCTTGTTTCCGAACAGACGGAACGGGGACAGGGCAAAGTCATCGACATGCTCATTCCCCTTATCCTGCTTGTGGGGCTCTGCGTTTTCGCGCTCCTCTATGTGGGCGGGATCCTGAAAGGAAAAGACCTGGTGACGGCCTTCGGGGATACGGACGCCGCCGTGGGGCTTCCCTGGGGCGCTCTTGCCGCCATCATTCTGGCCATCTTCTACTACGGCTTCCGCAAGGTCATCCCCTTCCGCAAGGCCGTGGAATGTCTGCCTCAGGGCTTCATCACCATGGTGCCGGCCATTCTGATCCTCACGCTTGCCACCTCCCTCAAGAACATGACGGAACTTCTCCATGCCAAGGATTTCGTTTCCGCGGCCATCGGAGGAGCGGCTCCCGGGCTCACCAGACTTCTGCCCGTGGTGATTTTCCTTGTGGCCTGCTTCCTCTCCTTCTCCACCGGGTCGTCCTGGGGGACCTTCGGACTGCTCATTCCCATCACCATTGCGGTATTCCCCAATACGGATCCCCTCTTCTTCGTGGGGATCTCCGCCTGTCTTGCCGGCGCGGTCTGCGGGGACCACTGCTCCCCCATTTCCGATACCACCATCATGTCCGCCGCAGGCGCCCAGTGCGATCTCATCGCCCACACCTCCACCCAGCTGCCCTATGCGCTGACGGTGACGGCGGTTTCCGCCATCGGGTTCCTGCTTGCGGGATTCATCAAGAGCTGGTTCATCGTCTTCCCCATCACGGTCCTCATTCTGGCCGTCGTTCTCTGCGCCATCAAGTTCGTGCAGAAATCCCAGGCGGAGTAAGGCCGGGGCTGGGATAGGCCGGACCCTCCG
>JAGAEF010000160.1 GCA_017613255.1 Lentisphaeria bacterium | reverse complement strand
GTCCCGCGCCATCAGTTCATCCACGGCTTTCTGCGAATCCTTCCGGCTGCGTTTTTCAGCCGGAAGTGTCTCGGATTTCAGTAATATGGTGCACATAGAGAAATTACTCCTCGTCTTCTTCCTCTTCCTCATCATCGTCCGTTGCCGGGGGATTGATCAACTCCTGAAGCTGCTGCGAAAGAGCGGCATATTCCTGCTGAATACGCTCTTTCTCCGTCAGATTTTCACACGCGGCAAGCTGTTTTTCCTGCTGTCCCATCCTGCGGATCAAATCTTCCGCCTGCGAGAGAAAATCATCGCTGATCAGCGGACAGTATTTGTCGAACGTCTGTTTCTGCTTCAGCCCCTTCATTCCGCCAATGATGGCGGCGATCAGTCCGACCCCTGCGCCTCCTGCGACCGCGGCGGCCGGGTAAATCGGCAATCCGCCGATTGCCCCGAAAAGCAATGCGGAGTGTTTGAATTCGCCCCGCAGAAGCATCAGGGCCTTCCGGTAAAGTTCCGGCATCCCGCCGTCCGCCAGGCCGAGGGCGATCCACAAGGCAAACGCCCTGCGGCTGGGAACCAGAAGTCCGCCGAAGGATTCGCAGTTGCTCCGCACACAGCGGACGAATTCGGCCAGCAGCTCTTCTTCGGAAACGCGGCTGCGGAGGTGGGCGAGTTTCGCATTGAGCCCCACAGCATCCGGGGAAACGTCCGACGGCTTGCAACCAAGATTGGCGGCGATCTCCTCGAAACATTTTTCCTGTTTTTCGCTTTTGCTCCCGGCGAGATTTTCCAGCAGATACGCAATGTCCAGCGTCGCCTGAATCCGTTTTGCCCTCCGTTCCGGGCTGTGCGGATTGACGGCATTGACGAATTTGCCGGAAATACGGCTAAAACTTTCCCCATTCAGGCCTCTCAGCTTTCTTTCCAGTTTTCCGAGATCGAATGCGGCGATTTTTTCTGCGGCTTTCAGGACCGAGTCTGCAAAAATGACTTCACTCATTTTTTCCTCCTTTGAAAAGGTTGTTGAAAGATGTTTTTCTCCTGCGGCATTTTGCCTGCGCGTTTTTTCCGCGCTTGCCGGCGAGGATTTTCTTTGCGTTTTTTTTCTCCTCATAAAATACCCGGGCATCTGCGCCAAAAAATGTCATACCGATATCTCATGTCTCCAACTCGGGCTGAAAAACAGGCCGAGGAGGTGGAATACAGGAACGGCAGGAGGGGTCCGGTGTGATTTTGCCCGTTTGCCGAACGCCATGACCGGATTCCGGCGAAGGCGTTTTCCCGCGGAAAACTTTCGATTCCGCCGTATTTCCTCCTCTGACAGCTTTTGTCATACCTTCTGTTCTATATTGGGAGGCAAAAAGGAGGAGGAGTGCTTATGGCTGGAGAAGTAACGCAAGCCGTTGTCGGGGCTGTCGGCTGTCTGGTATTTGCCGCGGCGGTTACCGTTGTGGCGTTCATCGGGTATTGGGTGGTGAACATCGTTCTTTATCTGTTGCCGGTTGTGGTGGGCGTCGGCATTCTTCTGGGAATCGTTTACGCCATCGGCTACGTTATTTTTGCGCTCCTGACAGGGCGCTGAGGCCTGTAGACACGCAGAAAGTCCCCTCTTGTGCTGTGCTACTCTCTCAAAATCGAAGCAAAAGAGGGCATGATACTGGCACCTTGCGGGGCTGAGGAGGAAGTCCTTCGAACTGGAAACGGGCGGAGAAGAATTCTGGTCCGGTGGGGTTCGATGCGTTCCGGGACGCCGTGGGGCGCGGCAGGAACAAGATGGCCGATCCCTCTCACGAAGCGGGAATGGCCGGGAGCCTGCCCCAACGGGAAGAGACATTCCCGAACAAAGTACGCTTGCCCGTTCGATCTCGCTTGCCGGAACGGCGGACAGCCAATGATCTTCCTGAAAAACGTGCCGGGCCGCGTATGGCGGCAAGGCTCTTATTCGGCGGCTTTTTCCTTTGCCTCATACTGGACCTTCACATCCTCCAGAGTGACCTCCGAACCGGGCAGGACCACGATGACCACCATCAAATGACCCACTTCGCTCTTGGCGGCAACCTTCAGGGTTTGGGAGACGGGAGAACTCTTTTCGGGAGCGGCCAGTTTCTTCCCCGCCAGTGTGGAAAGGTATTTTCCGTTATGGGCCCCGTACATGTAGGCGTTGATCCGGAAGGAGCCTTTCCCGGAGGCCTTCAGGTCCACAAGGATCTCGTCTCCGATCTTCGCCTTGATCTGTTCCTTGGAGAGGCAGGAGACCTTCTTTTTCCCCGTGGTCACCTTGAGGGCAAGACCATTTTCCCCTTTCACGAACTCCACCTTGCCGCCGTCGTGGGGCGGGACGCGCAGCAGCCAGCGGGGGCAGCCCGATCCGCCTTCGGTTGCTCCCTTGAAAGCCCCGTTGATCTCCACGGGCACGGGGGCTGCGGAAAGCTGTGCAAGGGTGAGGAGTGCGGCGCTGCCGGCAACGGCGGCAAGAGTACGGATCGTTCTCATTTTTATTCCTTTCTCACGGGATCCGCGGAAAAGTCAGTCGGTCCGGAGGAAAGGGACCGGAACGCGGCAAGCCCGTTGTTTTTTTCTTTCAAATTTCTCCCTCAAGCTGTTCCAGAAGAAGAGCGCAGGAGAGGACTTTTTCCTTCAGATCGTTCAGGGTGTAGAAGTAGTGATTGCTTGCCTCGAAACCCAGTCTTGAATCCAGCGAGGCAAGACGGTGCATCCTGCGTGCCAGAAGAAGTTCCTCCTCCGCATATTTTTTCAGGACTTCCCTCCCGGCTTTTCCGGACCGTTCCGCAATGAATGCCGCCTGAAGAAAAGTACTGCGTAAATGAATATAAACCGTTTCAGCAATATTGCAAATTTCTTCCAGCGCCTTTGTCTCCTCTTTTTCCGCCTTTTTCGCGGCCTCTTTCAGGATCCGGAGCCCTTTCTCCCATCCAAGGGTGAGCTGGTCCATCTGCCGGAGAAAGACCTCCTGCGGGTACGGCCCCCTCCAGGAGTCCAGATCGTCGTAGGGGAAGCCCAGCATGGTGGCGCAATAGGAGGTCTTGTGCAAATACAGGAGATTTTTCGGGCCGTAATTGACGGGACTGCGGTAGAGGACGGAAGAGTTGTGGAAGGGGAAAAGCCGGAAGGATTCGCTGAAAATCCGCCATGCTTCGCAGACTTTTTCCGCAGGAAAAGGGGAAAAAAGTTTTTGCGCGATCTCTTCGGGAGAGGAAGAAAGAAGCGGGAGATTTCCCCCCGGATACCCGCCCAGAGTCCAGCTGACGACGAGATCCGAAATGCCTTCCTTCTCCAGATTCTGCAAATGCTCCTGCACGAGATACGGCACGGGAAGGAAGGGGACCGCCGCCATCTCCCAGGAGTTGTTCATCTGGATCTTTGCGCCCCTTTCCATTCCCAGGGAAGCCGCATGTTTCCAGAACCCCTTTGCCTCCTCCCCCGGTCCCACCTGGGAAAGGGAGTAGTCCTTGAGATACACGTTCACGCCGCCGATATGAAGATTTTTCCCCCATTCGCTCACGCTCAGCGCAACGATCCGCTGCGGCAGAAGATCGAGAACCGCGCTTTTGAAGGGCACATTGTCCGTGGACTGCCGGAAGGGACGCCATGCCCAGTCGCAGGCAAGCATTTCCGCTTCCGGGGCGGCGCGGTGCATCCCCCTTTCCATGGCGCAATAAATATCCGCAAGGATCTTTTCCCCCGGGACCTTGCTGCAGAAGGAACATTTTTCCCGGCTGTTGGCATAGAAGCAGTGGGTGGGACTTTCCGACATGGCAATGCAGAAAATTCCTCCCAGACCCTTGACCTGGGAAAAGAGGAACTCCATCCCCTTTTCCAGATAGGAAAGCACCTCCCCGGACCGGGTGGTGCACATGGTCCTTCCGCTTCCGTCGGGAAGCGCCCAGCCGCCCCAGGAAGGGAATTTTTCGTAAAATTCCATGGGCATGGCCCGGGGCTCGTTGAAGTAGAGGAAAAGTTTCAGTCCGTACCTGCCGCACCTTTCCACGATCTCCCGCAGATTTTTTAGACGCGTTTCCCAGCCCAAGGAAAACTCTTCGGCCCCTTCCGCCGGGTAAAAATCACGCAGAACGGCGTGGATCCAGATCCCCGTGACCCCCAGAGAGGAATAGGCCTTCAGCAATGCTTCGGGGACGGGATCATGCGTCCTTATGTCGCGGAAAACATCCCCGCATCCGGCGGCATAGGAGTGGATGATCCTGCGGGAAAAGGAATAAAGGGTAGCCTTCTTTTCCGTGTTCGGAAGGACCCCTTCTCCGTACCGCTTTTCGAAGGAGAAGATGGGGTCCTTTCTTTCCCGTTCTCCGGGCGGAAAATTCCGTTCCACGATCCTGCGGATCTTTTCCGTCTTTTCTCTTTCGGCGGGGGAAAGGGGATAATAAAAGACCTCTCCCCCGGTATCGGGCTTGAGTCTGCCCAGTTTGGACCAGAAGAAATCCTCTCCCGTAAGGATCCGGAGCAGTCTTTCCGGCGTCCAGTTCAGGACCTGCAGGATCTGGGAATAGGGGAAAATGTGCCAAAGGCTCCGGATAACGGTTAGATAACTTCTTTCCAGCCAGGCGGGATCCGTTTTCGGGGAGGCGGGCAGTCCCAGAGCTTCCGCCTCTCTTTCGAGCACCTTTTCAGGCGCCTTCAGGACTTTTGCAAGTCTTTCCGGAGGCACGATCCCCCACAGCCGCCAGAGCGCCGCCTGCCATTTCGCGGGAAAATGAGGGAGAAGGATGCTCTTCGGGAAAGGGCCCAGAGGGAGTTTTTCTTCATCCATCTTACGCCTTCAGCGCCTCCTCCCAGTGGAGGATATTGCCGTTTTCCGCCATGCTTTTCTGCACCTTTGCGCAAAGAAAGGCTCTTTCCTTTTCCTCGAACAGAGCCGCCGCACAGCCCGCCGCTTCTCCGGTAAGACCCGAACAGGGGATGCACCGCGTGATCTCCCAGGCTTCCCCTACGGAGGAAATGCATCGGCCCGCGGCAAAGAGATTTTCCGTATGAGGCGCTTCCAACGTGCCGAAGGGGATCTCCCAGACGGGTCCGCTTTTCCGCCAGTCGGAAACCACACCTATGGAGTCTTCGAAAAAGCGATTGTTCATGTTGTCGGAAAGTTCCTTTTTCCCCTTCAGGGCGGCGATTTTCCGGAACTGGGGCATGCCGGGCAGGAAAAGGGGCCATCTGCGGAAACGGTCGGTTTTTCCGGAGGCATATTCCTGCAAATAGAACTTGCGCAGAAGCGCTCTGGTTTCCAGAATGTAATCTGTGGCGTCCTTTGCCGAAGGGCTGATAAACGTGCGTTCCGCGTTCCCTCTGGTAAGCATGTTGATGTCCGGCACCATCCGGTCCCGCCCGTACTGACAGCTTCCCTCGTACTCCAGCGCCCAGAGGGAAAGGACGTTTTTCCCGAAAGAGACCTCTTCCGCGGCCATTTTCGAAAGAACCGCCGCCCCGGTGGCATCCACGAAGGCTTTTCCTTCCAGCGTCTTTCTTCCGTCGGAATCCTCCACCTGGAGGCTTTTTACGAGTTTCCCCTCCTTTTCCATGCCCGTGACAAGGGAGTCGTAGCGGATCTCCACGCCGTTTTCCAGAAGGAACTCTTCCAGAGCAAGGATCAGCGAGGCGGGGGAAAAGACACAGCGCAGTCTTTCCACTTCGGGAGCGTTTTTCTTTTCCTTCCAGTCGCTGGGCACTTTGCCGGGGCCGTAGATCATGGAACGCTTCATAAGTTCGTATGTAAGCCCGAAGGTGACCTGATGGCCGTTGCCGTCGCACAGAGGGAGAAAGATGTTGATGAGGCCGCTTGTGGCAAGGCCCCCCACGGAGAAACTTTTTTCCAGAAGAAGGGTCTTTGCCCCCTTTTTCGCGGCGGAAACGGCGGCGGAAACTCCCGCGATGCCGCCGCCTGCCACGATCACGTCGTACTTTTCGTTCCCCATTTCTCGTTCCTTACAGGATATATTCCCTTACTGGCATTCCCCGGTGTTTGCGCGCTTCGATCCAGGGGGCGTACCAGGCGGGTTTTTCTCCGGCGACCCCGGTAAGGAACGCGTTGGTCTCTTCCGGAGAGTTTTCCCACATCTTGATGACGCCTGCCTCCCTGCACTCCTTCAGCAACTTCAGGCCGAATTCACTGCGGGCGATGATGGCGGAAAGCCCCTTGGCGGCCGCCTCCCGTTTCCGGGAATCCTTTTTCATATCCTCTTCCGTGGGCGGGAAGAGGTCGAAATTGGGCGGAAGCGCCGGATGGCACCAGGTGTCTCCGAAGACGATGTCCCCGGCATACCCCACCTTTTCCAGACAGATGCGGCACTCTTCCGGCGTGAATCTCCCCAGCGCCGCCACTCCGCCGCTGCGGACGAAGGCCTTTTCGTGGAGGACTCCGTCTTTCGTCCGCAGTCTCATGGTCCCGGGGAAGGCTCCGGTACGGTAGTTCATTTCCACCACGTCCTCCATTTCCACGTTCAGCCAGGTCTTGAGGAGCCATTTGGTCCCCGCCAGAGCCCAGTGGGCGGCGCAGAAGTTGCAGGAAACAAGCTTGATGATGGAGGAGATCTCCTGCAGATCCTCGTTCATCATCATTTTCCGCAGGCTCTGGGCGTGGCAGGGCGTGGCGGAAACGGCGATTTTCTTAAGTCCCATTTCATAGGCTTCCTGGATCCCCAGAAGTTGGGGATGGGGCTGGTACTTGGAGCCGGAGCAGGCGATCACGTCCTTCCGGCTCGTGGCCACATAGGCTTTGGCCAGATAGGGTTTTTCCGGATCCCAGCCCGCCAGCACGCAGCCGTCGAAGTACCCTTTTTCCAGCGCATAGATCATTACGGAAGTGGCGACTCCCCCGGAAACGCCGATCTTGCGGATCTCCGGATCCGTGGCGCAGCCGGTCCCCACGAACCGCAGGACGCCGCCCACCTTTTCCACCGTATCCATATTCCGGTTGCGTCCGAAAAAGCGTTTTTCCATTTTGGCAAGGGGGACTATTTTTGCCGCGCACACGTCATAGCACTTGGTGCAGGAATTGCAACTGCACTCCTTCACGAGCTCGGGATTGCGGCCCCAGTCATACAATTTGAGTTCGATGGCTTTTTCCGGGCAGACGGCGGCGCACAGCCCGCACTCGTAGCAGAGCCCCGTGTTGATGCACTCCCTCTGGAGAAGTCTGAAACCTTCGCTGGACATATTTTTTCCTTTCCTCTTCCCCCGCAGGGAAAGAATGTTTTATTCGTTATTTTTGAGTTCGAATCGCAGATGTTTTTCCTTCCCGGCACTTAAATGAACTTTTCTGACGCTTCCGTCGGGGAGCTCCAAAACTGCGCGAATGTCTTTTCCCGGCGAAAGAAGCGTGCAGGAGAGAAAAGCATCCTTTCTGTTCCAGGAGGCGCTTGCGGTAATATCGTTCACGCAGTGAAAACGGGTGAACGAGGCGCTTTCCCATTTCCCGGGGAGCGCGGGAAAAAGTCTCACCCTTTCCCGGTCGCTCAACAGCAGCATGTCCTGCAGAACGCCGTTGAAGGCAAAGGCCGTCTCCATGACGGGATTCCCGTTTTCGTGATAGAGGAAATTTTCCGTATGACGCTGTTTCATCCAGTCCAGAAGCGTGCGCAGAAGTTTTTCCGCCCTGTTTCCGTTGCCGTACCGGACGAACATTCCCGCCGCGGACGTGTAGCTGAACCCGTGATGCTCCTCCTTCATGGCAAGGAAGCGCCGGATACTTTTCAGCGCCGTGCTCTTTTTGTGGGGGAGTTCCAGCGGATAGACCATGAAGAGATGGTTTGCGTGGGGGTGGGAGCGGGTGAAGGCAAGGTCCTTTCCCACGCGGTACCCCGTCTCCCTGTCTTCCGGGTAGTCGGCAAGGTGTTCCAGGATCCGGCGGAACTTTTCCCTTTCCGCGTGTCGTTTTCCGTCGTCCCGGAAAATTTCCAGAAAATAACCGACGCACTTTCTGAAAAGGGCAAGATCGAAAACGGCGTCTTGCGTTTCCCCGTATTCCGGAGAAAGAGTCTTCCCCATGTGGACCGTGCCGTCCGGACCGGTGTACAGGAGGGATTCGTACACTTTCAGCACGCCGGGGAGAAGTTTTTTCAGGAGGGAAAGGGTTTCTTTGTCCCCCGTATGGAAGAATGCTTCCGCCAGAATGTGACACACCCACGGGAGACACCCCTTTTCCTGCTTTACGGGACTTGCGCAGTCATAGGAGGAGGCTCTGCCTACCCCGGCGCCGCCCCGGATGCCGGAGTTCTTTTCCAGTTGGGAAAGATGGCCGGAAAGCATTTTGAGCAAAGGCCGCATCTCTTCCGGACGGCCTGCAGTCTGGAGCCACTGATAGGTAAGCTGGATATTCAGATTCCACCAGATGGCGCACCAGGCGCTCTCCTTCGGCCACGGCCCCATGAGGTCCAATGCAAAGTCGTTTTCCGGCACAGCGGCGCTGTGCCACTTGTACAAATTGATGAAATAGAATCTTTCCAGAGCCTTGTCCGGAACGGAAAGAAAACTTTTTCCGTAAAATTTCCGGTAGGAAAGGGAAACTTTTCTCCGCCAGACGGGGACGAGGGAGGAAGAGCACTTTTTCAGAAGAAGCATCCCCTCTTTCCCGAACCCGCAGGCAAGGAAAAGAAAGTTCTTTTCCCTTTTCCAGCAGGTCGTGAAGCTCTTCCCGTCGAGGAGCTTCTGCGTGCAGGAGTTTTTCCTTACGGAGGGCGGCGGGTTTTTCCGGTAATTCGAAGGCATGTCCCGGCAGACGGAATACCGGGGGCTGACGGGTTCCGCAGGTTCGAAAAAGGCGAATTCCAGATTCGTTTCCGCCACGATGACGGAAGGCTCCCTTGCCGTAAAGAGCCGGAACGGCTTCCCTCCGATCCTTCCCCGTATCTCCGCCTTTCCCAGACAGAGGCGCAGGGAGGAATCCTTCCTGATTCCGGGAGCCTTGAGATACAGGGAGCCGATCTCCAGACGGGGGGAGTCGTAGGAGACCCTTCCCGTCCGTTCCTTTTCCGGGCGGCGGTCGATGTATTCCACATTGCCCAGACGCAGTCTCAGAAGTTCCCTGTCCGGGTCCGCGTACACCATGACTCCGATCCTGCCGTTGCCGGAAAAAAGCCCCCCGTGCCAGCTCCCCGAAACGGGGGAGGAGACAAGATCATACTCTTCCGGCATGACAAAGGAAGGGATCATTTTTCCGCCTTACTCGATCTCGTCCAGACAATACAGCCTCACATTGTCCACCCATACCGGCTCATCCGGCTCGAACTTGGTGAACCAGATGGGGATGCGAATGGAGATCTTTTCCTCTTCCGAAAGCTTTTTCGGCAGGCGGACCACGGCGGAATAAGTGCTCCAGGAGCCGGGAGTGAGAACCAGCCCCCGGGAAGTCTTCCACCCTCCGGGAAGTTTTCCCCGGGCAAAGCCCAGCTTGTAGGTGAGACGCCCTTCCGCACTCCCCTTTTCCGTATAGACGTCGAAAAGCAGAAGATAGGTCTTGTCGTGCTGAACGTCCGGGATGTCGTACAGGCAGTAGCCGTTGCGGACCTTCAGGGACTTTTTCCCGTCGGAAACATATTTATCATCCACTTTGCCGCCGGACCATTTCCCGAAAAGGGGCAGACTCTCGAAAGAACCGTTGGGGAGGTAATTTTTCACCTTCGCCCCCAGCGCGATCCTGAACTGCGCCCGGAGAATGGCGGGAACGGTCTTGTCGGAGGAAAGTTTTTCCATCTCCCTGCGCACGTCCGGATCCGAGGCAAACTTCATGATCCTGCTGAAAGCGCCCACGGCGGAGGGGAGAAGATTCCTGCCCTTGTCCACGGAAATGACCGTATACGGGTGTTTGGCGAACTTTTCCGCGGCTTCGAACCCTTCGGCGCAGTTTTTCAGGAGGTCCAGAACCTCTTCTCTGGTGCGGATCTCCCCGTCGGGCGGAAAGTATTCGGAAAACGCCGCCTTGCAGGCAAGCTCCGTATAGGTAAAACTTTCCATGAGGAGGGCGGCGCGCTTCTTTTCCGCCTCCGTTCCGGCTTTTTCCACGACCTTTTCCATGAGGGAGCGCAGAAATTTCAAATCCCCCTTCTTCAGGGCGAAGGTGTGGGTATTGCGTTCCCCCAGAGCCATGTAGGCGTTGGAAATGGATCTGTACCACATGGTTTCCCTGATCCTTTTTCCGGTCCAGTACCCTTCCCAGAACTCGAAATATTTCCGCAAATAGGGGGCTGCTTCCTTGCCCGCGCACAGTTCATACCATTTGTTCAGGAAGGCGTCCACATCCAGGGAGGGGTTCCACATCACCTTCAGGAAAAGCTGCTGCATGGGCCCCTGAAAGATCGTTCTGGCGTCGCTGGAAATGTAGGCGCTGCGCAGATTGTAATCGTTGATGAGCTCCTTGAGGATTTTGCTGTGGGCATGGAAATAGATCCGGGGGGCGAGGAAGAAGTCGGCTCCGTAAAGGTAGTCGTAGAGATCCAGCTGATGTGTTTTCTCCTTCCACTTTTTCAGCATCTTCCTCCGTTTGGGGCCCTCTTTCTCATCCAGAAGGACCACCGTTTCGATGCAGATCTTGGGAACGATGTTTTTGTGAAGCTTGAAGGAGGGCGGATCATAGACCTGACAGTAGGCCAGACCCGAAAAATAGACGTGGGGATACTTTTCGCAGACCTTTTCGGCCACATCGTTCACCCATTTCCAGTAGAGCTCCGAATAGTCCGCATACCCTATGGAGTTGACCTTCCCCGCCACGGCCTTCCGGCACTCCTTGCACAGGCAGTAGCCGCCCATGTCGTTGACGTCGATGTTGATCCCTTTCTTGTCCGGGTTTTTCGCAAGGATTTCCAGAATGTTTTCGACGGCGATCCTGGTGGTGGCAGGATTGCTCCAGCAGGGCTGCCAGAAGTTGCCGTAGGGTCTTCTGGCGTGGAAAATATTTTTGGGCAGGGGGAGTTTCGCCTTGGGGAGGACCGCTTTCTTCCCGTCGGCCAGCGTGGGCAGGATCTCCTGCGGCCAGGAGTTGTCCGGCGCGTATTTATACACCGGGAAGACATCGATGGCCATCATGTGCGTGCCGGTGAAGGCGGTCTTGGCGTTCCAGTTCACGGAAAGCCCTCCGCCCTTGTGGGAGCCCAGACGGTTGAAGGGAAGCGCGGGAGCGTCCGCAAAGGATTTTTTCGTGACTTTCGCATCCCTGACGGCGGGATAGTGATTGATCTCCATGCCGTATCTCCCTTTCCACGGCGGCGCGAAATAGAAGACGCCCAACTCCTTCTGGAGAAGGTGATTCACCGCCCATCTCACGGAAACGGGGGAGCACGTGATCCTCATCTCCCGCTCTCCCGGAAAGTCGATGCGGAAAGCATCCTCTTCCGTGAGACTCTTTTTCTGAAGGTCGAAGGAGAGGAAATTGCCCTTTTCCGGAACGGAATCGGCAACGGCAAGGCGCGTTCCGGTGCATTTTTCCAGCTCTTCGTTGAAGAACGTGAGTGCCATTTCCCACGCTTGGGAAGCTTGGGAAGGTTTCACGATGACGGCGCAGGGCTTCTTATTCCGCACAAGGAAAAAATCCTCCCCGTTTGCCCCGGAAAGGAAGAGGGCAAGGCAGAGGAAAAGCGCGATTTTCGGGAGAAAACGCATTTCTTACTCCTTGATGTCCCAGACGAAAGTGGCGGCCTGATTGGAAAGCGTCCTGAAATTGATCCCCCGTACGGAGCCTTCCAGGAAAAGCACGTTCACGTTCTGGGCGTGGGCGATGCGGGGCACGGAGCCGCTGTGGGCAAGATACTGGGCCAGCGTGGCGGTTCCTCCGGTGACGGAATCGTGCTGACTCGTCCCGTTGGGGTTCACGTCCGTGACCGTGACCACGATGGAGGGGCGGACCGCCTTCTTGCTGTTGATCTTGGTGCCCCTTTTTGTGGTGGCGTTCAATTTCACCATGACCGTGGACTGGGCGCCGTACTGCACATGGTGGGAGTACTGCAGTTTGGATTCCGCCTCCGTATGCCTCAGCTTATCGCAGGTGGAACGGAACGTGGGACACTCGAAGATCTTGGGGAACCGGGGCAGGATCCTGTACCCTTCCGTGTGGTACTTGATCCTGGGGTCGATGTAGAGGGAAAGAGGCGCGGACCAGCTCTGCTTGTAGGTCCCGGTCCCCACGCTCACATCGTGATCCCGCAAAGGAAGATAATCCTTGTAGTCCCCCACGTACAGATGGACGGTCATGCCGATCTGCTTCATGTTGGAAGTGCAGGCGATCCCCCTTGCCATCTCCCGCGCTCTGGAAAGGGCGGGAAGAAGCATCCCGGCAAGAATGGCGATGATGGCGATGACCACGAGGAGTTCGATCAGGGTGAAACTTTTCCGGCAGATGCCGGAGACGGCTTTTTCCTTCCGCAGAGTGTTTTTCATTTTTCGCTCCTTGATATGTTTTCGTTTGGTTTGACTCAAAAAAACTTTGCCGGATCCGTAAAGGTCCGCTATTAATTATATGCGGGAAGGGCGCGGAAACAAGAGGGCGAAAGAAATATTCAATGACAGAAACGAACATTTTAGGGAACTTTTTTTCGTTTTGGAGACGTGATCGGGGCGGGAGGATTTGACTTTTCCGCACCGAAACGGTATAGTATGCGGGAAAACAGGAGACCTTATGGAAGAAAAAGCCACCGTAAATGACTATTTCGATGAATTAAGGATCGTCTTCGTAGGCAAGTTCCGGTTTCTTTCCCGGGGACTTTTCGTCAAACGGGATTTTCTGAGAGTGGGACTCATGACCGGCACTCACGTTTCCAAAAGGACAAAGGAGAACGAGTTTTCCGCCGTCTGCCCCATTGTGTTCTTCAATTTTCCCGGAGAAGAGTACTGCTGGAACAGCGACCGCAGCGAACCCAGGAACAGTTATTTCTTCGACATGGCGGGCCCCCGGGCGGACCGGATCGGAAAGATGCTCAAAGAGGACTTTCCCGCGGGATTCATTCCCTGCGGGGACCCCATCCGTTTCCAGCTGATCCTGGACCGGATGTACGAGAACTTCTGCCGCTTTCATTTCCGCAACAAGTACCGGCTCCCCATGTATGCGGAAGAGTTCCTTGCCGGGATCTACGAGGAACACACCCTTTCCCAGAGCACCAGCAAGTATGAGAAAATCCTCCTTGCCCACGCGGACCGCATCCGGCAGGATCTTGCCGGGAAGCACGATTTCGATTCCGACGCCGCGGAGCTGGAGATCACCCCCATCCACTACAGAAGACTTTTCAAGGCGGTGGTGGGAGTCCCGCCCTATGAATATCTCCAGCAGTGCCGTCTGCTCCTTGCCATCGAACTCCTGAAAACCTCCAAATCCATGCAGATCAAGGAGGTATCCCGGCAGTGCGGCTTCGGCAGCGCCACGGAATTTTCCCGGTTCTTCAAGAAGCAGACGGGGGTTTCCCCGCTTCTGTACTGCCGCAAATTTTTCGAGTAGGCGGGTGTTTTTTCTTTTCCCGCCGTTTTTTCGCCGGGAACCTGACAGACACAATCGCCCCGCAAAGCCCCCAAGGTGCCGAAAAACTCTTGAAAACGGAGAAAATGGGGGTATCCCATGAGGGAAATTGAGGTGAAAAGTAAGGACAAAAAGCGGGTGACGAATATCTGACGATTGTTCCTTCGTCACACTCGAAAAAGGTCGGGGAAAAGGGGGAAAAAGGGGAAAGTGCGAAAACAGACGAAAAAAGGATGCCGATGCTGCAAGACGTTGATTTTAAGTCGATCATGAGGGCAAAAAAATGGTGCGCCCACAAGGACTCGAACCTTGGACCCAATGATTAAGAGTCATTTGCTCTACCGACTGAGCTATGGGCGCACTATCGAACTGTGCCTATAATATGCCACGTTTTCGGAAAAAGTCAAAGGGAAAATCGAAAAAATTACGATTTTTTCTCCGCGGAGGGGTCATTTTCCCCCTCTTTCTTCCCTTCGGAAGCCAGTTTCGCGAGTTCTTCGGCCTCCTCCTTTTTGCTGTCGGCAAGGGCCTTTTCCTCGGCGGCGTCTTTCAGCTCCTCCGTCTCCTTGAGAAGTTCCTCCTTGGCCTTCTTGAACTCGAAACTCGCCTTCCCCAGGGAACGGGCGATCTCCGGGATCTTTTTCGCCCCGAAAAGCAGCAGGATCACAAGAAAGATGACAAGGATTTCCGTCATGCTCAGTCCCATACGAACCTCCATGGTTTACCGCGCTAATTTACACCGGGAAAAAAACTTTTCAAGGGGACGAAAGAACGAAATGGGCAAAATCGTCCCCCTTCGGCAAAACCCGGTCCTATTTTGCCTTCAGCACCAGTCTCCCGTAGCCGTCCTTTACCGTGAGAAGGATCCCTCCCTGCGTCTCCTCGAAGGAGACGGAAGGAGTCTTTTCCACCACGGAAAGTTTCTTCCCTTCGCAGTCGGGCAGCTTCACAAGCTCGCGCTCCACGCTCTTCTGATAGTCAAGGTAGATATAACGGGCGCCTTTAAGTTCATAACTGTACATGGTCCCGGAAAGCCCCTCCCGGGCAGGGTCGAAGTAGTGCCGGTAGGCATAGACCTGGAACTCTCTCCCCGCTTTCACCTGCAGGTTCCCCACGGCGGTGGGATAGGTCTTTCTGGTGGAGTGGACCCACCAGAACGTCCTGGCCTGTTTGCTGCGGACGGCGGGGACCGTATCCCCTTCCGTCATGGAGTAGCCCAGCGCGTAGCCGAAAACGGGCTGGAACTTGCCCTGTACCGTCCTGCCCAGGAACTGGATGGCCGAATCCGGCGGATTGTTCACGTCGGCGATATTCCCGCTTTTTTCGCTGAAAGCGAGGGAGGGCCAGCTCTGCACGTAGAAATTTTCCCCTTTGAGAAAGTCGAAGGTGTGCTCTTTTCCGCCGAGTTTCCCCTTGAAGGGAACGGTTTTGGGAATGTAGTAGAAGTGATCGCTTCTTCTGCCGAAAGCGCCGCTGACGAGGGTGGCGGACTGGATCGCCCCGTGAATGGAAAGATAAAAGTCGCAATGGGCCTTTACGTAGCTTTCCACGACGCAGGAGCCGTCGGGCCGGAAATCGTAGGCAAGACGGGTGAGGAGCACGGACTGGATGGAGGGATCCTTGAGATCGACCTTTTTCCCCGGATTTTTCTTCTGATTTTCCAACATGGAATCGGGACGAAGAATATCATAGGACTCTTCCATGCGGAAGACCCTGCACTGAACGGTCTGACCGTCTTCCAGCTCCTTGCCGTCGGCAAAATATTTCTGATAATGGAAGCGGGCACAGGGACGGTACTGGTAGATCCCGAGACTTTTCGCCCCCTTGAGCTCTTTCCCGTTGTCGAAAAGCGTCACGGCCTTGCCGGTCCCCCCGGTACGGGAAAAGGCCCAGGGGCGGCGGGGATTTTTGTACGGGTCGGAAAGCGTGGCGAAGCGGTCTTTATCCAGAACGGCGATGATATAGAATTTTTCGCCCTCCACCTTCCCTTTGTTCAAAACCTTTCCCAGATCCTTTTCGGTATAACCGTGATCTTTCAGGAAGATGGTGTCGGCGTCGGAGCATCCGTGATTGGCGCCTATATAGGTGCTGTTCAGGAGCAGGGGGGTGGCGTCGTCCAGACAGCGGTGCACGGTCACGACTTCCCCGTCCTTCTTGTCCAGAAGGGAGGCGGAAACGAAGTTGAACTGTTTGTTCTGGCCCAGCGCGATCTTCCGTTCCAGAAAGTACCGGGAGGAAAAGTGGCTTTTTATGCGGATGGACGAACCCTCTCTGGTGACTTCCTGCATACCCTGCGGCAGAAGCTTTTCCTCGGCGGAGATCCCGGCAAGGCCGAAAAGGATCAGGATCACGGACAAATACATTTTACGCATAAAAAAACTCCTTTTTCAGATTTTTCCGAGCAGTTTCAGGAATTTGGGAATGGCGGCCTCGAAATCCACGCCGTACCAGTTGTACTCCTTCTGCGCCAGAGTGCGCCGCATGGATTCCATGGTGAATTCCACGGCGATCTCCAGAGACTTTGCCAGAGACTGTCCGTCCATGAGCGCGGCAAAGCAGGCGCTGGCGAAAACGTCGCCCGTTCCGTGGAAGGTATGGGGCAGGTGTTCGCTGAAATAGGTGATGAACTCGTCTTTTCTGCTGTCGTAGGCGGCCACCCCGTATCTGCCCTTTTCGAAGGAGACTCCGGTCAGCACGGAAACGGGGCACCCCAGAGCGCAGAGCCGCTTGAGAAGATCCCGGATCTCCCGTTCCGTACCGTTTTCCCTGTATTCTTCGCCAAGCATGAAGGCGGCCTCGGTGAGATTGGGTACGATGATGTCCGCCTTTCCGCAGAGTTCCCCCATGCGTCTGGCGAAATCCGGCGTGAATCCCGGATAGAGTTTTCCCCAGTCTCCCATGGCGGGATCCACGAATTTCAGCATCCCCTCATGGTCGAAGAGGGAAAAGATCCGTTCCACCTGCTCGATCTGGCGGAAGGAGCCCAGATACCCGGTGGCGATCCCGTCGAAGACGAGTTTTTCTCTTTTCCAGTGATCGGCGATCCCGTCGATATCGTCGGTCAGGTCCCGGAAAGTGAATTCCTTGAAGGCCGTGTGGGTGGAAAGCACCGCCGTGGGCAGGATGGCGGTTTCGAGCCCTGCGGCGGAAAGAATGGGAAGGGCAACGGTGAGAGAACACTTGCCCACGCAGGAAATATCCTGAATGGAAAGGACCCGTTTCATCAAAAACACCTCGTTTCGTTAGGGGATTCTATCGTTTTTTTATGAAAATAGTATACACTTCGGAAAGTTTTTTTCAAGAAGAAACGGCAGATTTTTTTCAAAGGCTCCGTTCTTCCCGGGGCTCTTCCAGCATCTTTTCCATTTCCGCAATGACGGCGGAAGGAGAAACGCGGTAGAGACACTCTCTGGTTCCTTTTGGGCAGGTCCTCCGGAAACAGGGGGAACACTCCGTCTTGTCATAGAGGATGCGCCATTTCGGGGAGATGGGGGAGGTGGCCGCCGGATCCGTGGAACCGAAAACGCTGATCCCCCGGCCGCCCACAAGGGCGGAAAGGTGCATGGTCCCGCTGTCGTTGGCCAAACAAATCTCCGCATGACGGAGAATGTTCATGAGCTCCCCCAGCGTGGTCTTGCCCGCCAGAAAAATGATCCTTTCCTCCGGAAGCCCCG
The DNA here is from genome assembly GCA_017613255.1 of Lentisphaeria bacterium. GTDB lineage: Bacteria > Verrucomicrobiota > Lentisphaeria > Victivallales > UBA1829 > RGIG5327. Next base: position 5,010 of record JAGAEF010000160.1, on the reverse strand, counting down.
CAACGGCCTCTTTCGCCGATTCGACTTCGTTTTTTGCGGAAAGAAGCGCCACGCGCCCCTTCGTTTTTTCCAGATAGGCTTTGCAGACTTCTGCATAACATTCCGGCGGCCACTTTTTCGCGCTTCCGTACATGGCGCCGGGAGCAAGGGCCAGAAGGTGCTCCTCCTGCAGGGAAGCGCGCACCTCGTCGGAATAGATCTCCATTTCCCGGAAGAGCGTGAGCTTTGGAAGCGTTCCGTCCCACTTTTCCGCACCCAGAAGCTCCGCAAGAGCCAGATACTTTGCCGCCTGATGGGGTTTGTTCAGCACGAAATCCTTCCTCGGGGGGAAGGCAAGCGCCCTTTTCAGAAGGAAGGAACGGTTCCTTGCCTTTGCTCCGTACAGCCGGGGGACGTCCAGAAGCTTCATCCAGAGCGCGTCCCGGAAGGAGTTGTTGAAAAGGATCCCCGCTCCCGCATGGAAGGAGCGCAGAAGAGCAAATTCCGGAAACGTCGGGAAACCGTGGGCATCGGAAAGAAGGAAACGGGCCTGCACCAGAGGGCCCAGAGCATCGATGACCTCTTCGAACCCTCTGGGGGCGGCAAGGGCCAGCGCACAGCTTTCCGGAAGGAGTTTGCGCAGCTGCATGAGGGCGGGCACGCACATGACGAAATCACCCAGCCAGTTGGGCGTGCGTACAAGAACTCCGTCCCGCCAGTCCCGTTCCGTGAAAAGCTCCTTTTCGAAAAAAGGCACCTCCCCCACGGCAGGTGTGATGACTTCCAAGCCCATTTCTTCCTTTCCTTCTCCGGGGAAAATTTATTACAGCTCTTCCACGGGGATCTTCACGACCACCTTTTTGATCTCCATGGCGCCGCCTTTTCCGGCGTACTGCCCGATATGGGCGTCCTGGGGGAAAAAGAGGGCGAACATGCCGGGGACCATTTCCAGCCGGGAAAGAGGCTTTTCCCCGGAGGGGGCCAGAAAGCCGTAATCCTTCTCCTCTTCATAGGGGTGAAGGACGGTCAATGTACTCTTTTCGCATACGCAGAGGGCCTCGCATCCGCAGATGACCGCCTGCAGATCCACGTACTTTCTGTGGATCTCCAGTTTGTCCGCGGGAGCATCCTTCGTGGTGTAGGTCATCACGTTCGCATACATCTTCCCCCCCAGCTCATGACGTCCGACCGGGGTGTCGGCCTTTACGGAACGGACGAACTCCACGGCCTTACGCAGGGAGTTGCCGTACTTGTAGCGGGAAGCATTTTCCAGTGTATCGCAGATCATGTTCACTCCTCGGGGACGCGTTCAGCGCCCGCAGCACTTCTTGTACTTTTTCCCGCTGCCGCAGGGGCAGGGATCGTTGCGGCCGACCTTGGCGCTTTCCCGCACATAGGGGGCCTGAGCGGCCATTTTCCCGTCCAGGAAGGTCCATTCCCCCTTCTCCCGGACGAATTCGGAGATTTCATGGTGTTCCATATCCACGCCGTTGTCGGCGTAGCGGGCGATGAATTCCACGATCCCCGTCTCATCGTTTTCTCCGCCCTTTTCCGTGCGCAGGATCTCGATGCCCTTCCAGACGGATTTTTCCGCCCAGCGGCGGATCTCGTCGCGGTCGTTGCTTTCTCTCTGGCTGCTGTGGGTGGAGTTGATGATGAAATCCACCTCCGCCTTGGCATAGGCGCTGTAGCGCGCCCGCATGAGCTCTTCCGCCGTGGCGGCCTTTTTCGTACCCCTGATGATCCCTTCGCAGCACTCCGCGTAAGTTTTGCCCGAGAGACACGGACACTTGTCTTCTTCCATTTTTGCTCCTTTTTTCTATGCCGAACTTCGAACGAAAAAACGTTTTTTCCGGGGAAACGCTCCCCGGACAATAAAAATACGCCCTGAATGGGGATTTTTCAAATCATTTTTCGCCTTTTTCCATTGCATTTCTTCCCGGGAGGCGTTATAATATGCGCGTGAAAAGTTTTTTTCGATGCGTCATGGAAAGGAGCTGTCATGAAAAAAGCCCGGAAAAAAGCCTTTACCCTTGTGGAGATCCTTGCCGTCATTTCCATCATAGCCATTCTTGCGGGGATGACCGTGGGGGTGAGTTCGCTGGTCATGCGCAAAAGCGCCGATACCAAGACGCGGGCCGCCATGAAGAACGTGGAGATCGCGCTGGAACGGTTCCGGGAGGCCAACGGGTATTATCCTCCTTCCAGAGGCGGGACCATTTCCATCTTCCGGTTCGTGAAAGCTCCCGACACAACTACCCCGGAAGGCCTCCGCGAGGATGCTCTTTCCAAGCTCTTCGATGAAAAATTCCGCAGTGCCAACACCTGCCCCATCACCATTTCCGGCACGCAGTATTTGTACATCGTGGACGCGTACGGGAACCCCCTCGTCTACCGCTGCCCCGGTTACTTCAACAAGGGGAAATACGATCTGGGGTCCACGGGGAAGGACGAAAAGCTCGGCGACGGCGCAGGCAAAAAACTGGTGATCGACAGCAGCACCGGAGGCTTTACCAACTCGGGCACCGTGGCATCCGACTTTACCGACCACTTCGGACTGGGGGACGATCTCACGAACTTCACCCGCCAGTAACGGATCCCGGAAAAATCACCCTTTGCTTTTCTTCGCCATCTCCCGCAGTTCCTTGCGGATGATCTTGCCGCTTACGGTCTTGGGCAGCTCCGTCATGAATTCGATAAGCCGGGGATATTTGTAGGGAGCGGTCTGACTTTTCACGTAATCCTGGATCTCCTTGACAAGTGCCGGAGAGGGCTTCTTGTCCTTCGTGAGCACGATATAGGCTTTCACCGCCTGTCCCCGCACGGGATCGGGGGCGCCCACCACGCCGCATTCCAGCACATAGGGGAGCTCCATAAGGGTGCTTTCGATCTCGAAGGGGCCGATCCTGTAGCCGGAGGACTTGATGACGTCGTCCACCCGACCCACGTACCAGAAGTAGCCGTCTTCGTCGCACCAGGCGGTGTCCCCGGTGTGATAGTACCCGTCATGCCACACGCGGAGCGTCTCTTCCGGGTCGTCGTAATACTTTACGAAAAGACCCGGGATCTCTCCGGATTCCGCCTTTATGCAGATCTCTCCCGTCTCTCCCTGCGGGACCTCTTTTCCGTCGGGATCCAGCAGAACGATGGGGAAGAGGGGATTGGGTTTGCCCATGGAGCCCGCCTTGGGGGCGATCCCGATCCCGGTAGCCAGAAGCACCGGGGATTCCGACTGCCCGAATCCCTCATGGATCACCTGGCCCGTGAGATCGGCGAAACGGTTCATCACTTCCGGATTGAGGGCCTCTCCCGCCATTCCCACGTGTTCGAGAGTGGAGAAATCGTAGTGGGAGAGATCCTCCCGGATGAAGAAGCGGAACATGGTGGCCGGCGCGCAGAAGGTGGTGATGCGGTACTTCTTGAAAAGCGGCAGGATCTTCGAGGCATGGAAGCGGTCGAAATCGTAGACGAAGACCGCCCCTTCGCACAGCCACTGCCCGAAGAGTTTCCCCCACATGGCCTTTGCCCAGCCCGTATCGGAAATGGTGAGATGCAGTCCCTCGGGATCCACCTGCTGCCACCAGTGGGCGGTCATGATATGCCCCAGCGGATAGGTGTGGATATGGATGATGCCCTTGGGGAAGCCCGTGGTGCCGGAACTGAAGAAGATGAGAAGAGGATCGGTGGCCTTGTGTGAAGGATCCCGGGGGAAGGAGGCGGGATATGCGGGGAAGGCCTTGTCGAAGTCGATCCAGTCGTTTCTCGTTCCGCAGGTGCTTATGCGCACCTTCACGGCAGGGCACTTGTCCGCGGCAAGGGAGGCCTCCTCGATGGTCCGGTCCATGGCCGAACAGATCACGCCGGAAGCGCCGATCTTTTCGAAACGGTACTGGAAGTCGTGCTGCAGAAGCTGGTTGTTCACCATGACCGTCACCGCCCCCAGCCGGGTGCAGGCCATCATGATGATCCAGAACTGCCAGTTGCGGCGCAGCGCCAGAACGATCCTGTCGCCTTTCTTTATGCCCTGAGCGGCAAGGAAGTTGGCCGCCCGCATGGAAAGAAGAGAGATCTCCTTGAAGGAAAAGACCTTTTCCGAAAAATCATCCCCTACCCAGACGAGGGCGGGCTTGTCCGGCGTCTTTTCCGCGATGCGGTCCAGAACGTCATAGGCAAAGTTGAAATTTTCCGGATAGTGGAACACGCCCTTTTTCACGGTTCCGTCTTCGGCTCGCTCCAGAGTAAGAAATTCCTCGAAGATACGGGATTCTTTCCTCTCCTCTTCTTTTTTTCCCTTCTGTTCCATTTTCTTCCTTCCTTATTCACCGGGGAGCCTGTCCTGCGGGCACAAGCTCATCCCTTTTCCGCACGGAGCATTTGCTCCGCTGAGCACAAAATTTTTTCTGCGCTTTTCCGTCTGGGGAAGGAATACACGAAGACCGTTTCCTTTTTCGGGAAGATCTGTTGGGTGCGGACCGCGTGTTTTCGACCTTGACGGAGAAAACGCGGTCCGTCAAACTCGGCCCACGACGAGAAGAAGTACCGCGACGACGGCCGCAAGTACGGGAAAAAGCACCGCGAAAGCGGCAGGAACGGGGAAAAAGAGCAGGAGAGATGCGGGGCGGTTCCCAGCGGGATCGTCCCCGTTTTCCTTCAGGTCTCTGACCGGAAAAGCTCTCATGATTCCTTCCTCTGCTCCGGAGATGCTGTCTCCATGGGTTGAAACGGATCATGTAATATACTGCCGTTTCCGTTTTTTGCAAGTGCAGTTGTGAAAAAAAAAAGGGAAAAAACACGACGGATGCTGCCAGCCGGGGCTGGGGAATAGGCCGGACCCTCCGCCGCGCTTTGCGCTATGGAGGGTAAATAGGCCGTAATAGGCCGAATAGGCGGGGTGCGGCTGGGAACGCAGAGCGAAAAAACACGACGGATGGGCAAGCTCGGGCTGGGGAATAGGCCGGACCCTCCGCCGCGCTTTGCGCTATGGAGGGTAAATAGGCCGTAATAGGCCGAATAGGCGGGGTACGGCTGGGG
>JAGAEF010000001.1 GCA_017613255.1 Lentisphaeria bacterium | reverse complement strand
TGGGCGGGCTGCTGACCGTCCTGTGTGCGGGACTGCTGGCAGGAACCCTGTTTGATGACGAAAAAGCAAGCGCGCTGGCGATGATTTTCTGCGCCTTCTGCACACCGATATGGTTCTATTCCGGAACGTTTCTGGAGACCACATTGGCCGCCTTCTTCGCCACGCTTTCCTTGTGGCTTTTCCTGAAATGGAAGGAGACTCCCGGAGAGATCCCCAAAATGGTGCTTTGCGGCGCGCTGACCGGACTTGCCATCCTCTTCCGGGAGGAAGGATTTGTTTTTGCTTTCGGGCTGGTCCTCGCGGCGGGAATACTCTGTTTTTCCTGGAAACGGCTCCTTGCCTACGGTGTGGGGGCGGCTCTTCTTGTTCTGCCGCTTCTCATCTGGAACTACGCGGATTCGGGTTCCATTTTCGGAATGCACCACAAGGTGTATACCCACCTCACCGGAGCGGGGGACGGTTTCCTGAGCATGCAGCTCAAGAATATGAGTTTCTATCTTTTTTTGCTGTGCCTCCCGTTTCTGGGGGAGCTGAATATGGTGATCCCGTGGATCCTGCTGGGGGGGATCGTTTTGCGGTTGATCCCGAAACTGCGGAAAGGTGTGGAAGTATTCTATTTTCTCTTCGCGGGAGTCTGCTGCGGAGCAAGTCTCTGGTGCAATCTCCGCACGGAACACGGCGGCGTATTCCTCTATCAATCCCTGCTGGATCATCTGCCGCTGTTTGCCTTGTTCCTGCTCTGTCTGCCCGTGCTCCTGAAAAAGGAAACGCAGAAAGAGATCCGTTTCCTTGCGGTGATTGCCCTTGCGGGGATCGTGCTCCCGCCGTTGCTCCTTCAGTACGATCAGCCGGGGATGTTCTGGGGCGGGCGCCATTTTCTCAATGTAATCCCCATTCTCTGCATTCTGTGCGTATTCCTGCTGAAAAAGGCATCGAATGTCTCCCGCATCGTAAAAATCGGCGGATGGGCTCTTGCTGTCCTTTCTTTTGCCGCCAATCTTGCCGGGTACGGCGTTCTGAAGACCAAAAGAGAGTTTTCCGCCCGGTACGTCCGGGAGATCGCCAAACCAGAATACAAGGTCATCCTCACGGACATGTTCTGGATGCCCGAGGAATTCTCCTGGATCCATCGGGAAAAATGCGTTCTTCTCCTCACTTCCCCGGATGCGCTGGATCGGGTCTGCCCGTTTCTCCGGGCGAACGGGATCCGGCAGTATCACCTTCTTCTGGGGAAAAATTACCGTCTGATCCGAAACGAATCTTTGAGAAACGCGCTGAAGAGCGTGGAGATCGAACCGGGAGCCCACTTCCGGCACCATATGCTGGGCTTTTTCGAGTGCCAGCTCTTCTTATGCACGGAAAAACCTTCCCCGAAACCGACCTCACAGGGAGCACAGGATGGATAAAAAACTCTTTCAGATCTTCGAAAACAGGGTGAAAAAACTTTCCGAAAACAACTTTGCGGACATCTATCCGGAATGGATCGCTCTGGACGCGGAGTACGCCGTAAGCGAAGAAGCCGTTCCTTTCAAGGAGAGAAAGAAGCTTTCCTACCAGCCCGCGGGGGAGGACATGGTTTGGGGACAGGCCTGGCAGAGCGCCTGGTTCCATGTGACGGGGACCGTGCCGGAATCCTTTGCAGGCAAGGAACTTTGCCTGCGCCTCAATACGGGAGGCGAACTCCTGCTGTTCGACGAAGAAGGAGTGCCCCTGTACGGTCTTACCGGGTACAGCGTTTTCGATACCAAATTCTTCAAGGACACCTTTGTTCTGGGGAAACGGAAGAAAGGAAGCAAAATCGACTTCTGGTGCGAAGCGGCGGCCAATCACCTCTTCGGCGTCCATCTGCCCAGCCCGGAAACCAGGGATCCGGAAGCGCCTCTGGGAAGTTTTCTCCCCGTGATCCAGAATCTGAAACTGTGCGTATTCCATAGGGAGGCGTGGCTTTTCCTGCTGGAAATGGAGACCCTTTCGGGAGTATTGTCGTGCTTTGGAAGCGAGGACTACAGGGGGCGTCAGCTCCTTTATATGCTGAACAAGGCCATGGACAAATACGCATTCGATCCCGCTAATGCCTCCGCGGCGCGGCAGGTGCTCCGGGAGACCGTCTTTCAGCAGAAGGCCGAAGACGGCGCTCTTGTGGCCAACACCATCGGCCACGCCCATATCGACGTGGGGTGGCTCTGGCCGGTGCGGGAAAGCACCCGCAAGGCCGCAAGAACTTTTGCCAGTCAGCTGGCGCTTATGGAACAGTACCCGGAATACAAGTTCGGCGCCTCCCAGCCCTACCTTTACGCCCAGGTCAAGAAGCACTATCCGAAACTGTTCGAAAAGATCCGCAAGCGGGTGAAGGAGGGCCGCTGGGAACTGCAGGGCGGCATGTTCGTGGAGGCCGACTGCAATCTCATTTCCGGGGAATCCATGGTGCGGCAGTTCCTCCACGGCAAAAACTTCTTCATGGACGAGTTCGGAATCGATGTCCGCACGGTCTGGATCCCCGACGTGTTCGGTTACTCTGCCGCCATGCCCCAGATCATCCGGAAGGCGCAGTGCGACTTTTTTCTCACCCAGAAGATCTCCTGGAGCCAGCTCAACCATTTTCCCTTCCACACGTTTTACTGGTACGGAGTGGATGGGTGTTCCGTCCTCACCCATTTCCCGCCGGAAGACACCTACAACAGCATTCCCTCTCCTTCGGAAAGGATCCACGCGGCAAACCACTTCAACGAAGGGGGCTTCCTTCCGGGCTACATGAGCCTGGTGGGCATCGGCGACGGCGGAGGAGGCCCTTCCGAAAACTATGTGGAACGGTGCCGCATCCTTTCCGATCTGAGGGGGTGCCCCAGATCGAAATGGAGATTTGCTTCCGACTTTTTTCGGGAACTGGAACAGTACCGGGACGAACTCCCCCAATGGCACGGGGAACTCTATCTGGAATTCCACCGGGGAACCCTTACCACTCAGAGCCGCACCAAACGGGGCAACCGCAAATGCGAACAGGCCCTCACCGCGCTGGAAATCCTCTGCTCCGCTCTGCCTCCGGAAGCGTGGCCGGGAAAAACGCTTGACACCGCATGGAAAACCCTTCTGCTCAATCAATTCCACGACATCCTCCCGGGCTCCTCCATCCGGCAGGTTTATGAACGCACGGAAAAGGAGCACAAGGAGATCCTTCTTTACGCAGAAAAGGAGATGCGCAAAGCCTTTGGTCTTCTCTTTTCCCGCAAGGAAGATTCCGCCGTGCTGGTCAATACGCTTTCCCATGCCTGGTCCGGTCTGGCGGAACTGCCGGAGGAGTGGAGCGGTCACGCCGTGCTGGATGAGAAAGGCGCGCTTCTTGCCTCCCAACGCATGGGAACGCGCTTCGTGGTCAATGTTTCCGTTCCCGCCTGCGGCGTTCTCACGGTCCGGAAGGGGCCCCGCAAGGCCGACAAAACCCGTGATACGGGCGGACGCGTTCTGGAAAACAAGCTGATCCGCTATGAATTCGACGAAAACGGACACCTGAAAAGCGCCTTCGACAAGGAGCTGAACAGGGAATTCCTTGCCGGAGAGGGCAATGTTCTTTCCCTGTACAACGACCGTCCGGTGGATTACGAGGCATGGGATGTGGATATCTACTACCCCCGGGACAGGAAAGGGACCGTTCCCTGTGTTTCCGCCGGGACCGTTTCAAGGGGGCCCGCCGCCGATTCCATCCAGTTCGCTTTCCGTACGGAAAAGTCGGAGATCCGGCAGGAAATCGTTTTGAGAAACGATTCCAGGCGGCTGGATTTCTTTACTCATGTCCGCTGGCATGAGTTCCGTACGATGCTGCGGGTGGCTTTCCCCACTTCGATCCGCTCCGAAAAGGCCTCCTTCGATATCCAGTACGCCTATGTGGAACGCACTACCCACAACAACACCAGCTGGGATCAGGCGAAATTCGAGGTGTGCGGCCAGCGCTATGCGGATCTTTCCGACATGGACTGCGGAGCGGCCTTGCTCAACGACTGCAAATACGGCTACCGTGTCAAGGATTCCACGCTGGATCTGGCCTTGCTGCGCGCCCCCGTTCATCCCGACCGTTTCGCCGATCAGGGGGACCATCTCTTCGCCTACAGCTTCCTCCCCCATGCGGGGGCGCTTGCCGAAAGCTGCGTCATGAATGAGGCCGCAAACCTGAACCGCGCAGTGCTGACGGCCCCCGGCTTCCGGGCGGGGAAGTTTGCGTTCCCCTGCCGTCTGGAATCCGACGGGATCCGTCTGGAAGTCGTGAAGCGGGCGGAAAAGGACGATTCCCTTGTTCTCCGTCTGGTGGAGATCCGGGGAAGGAATTCCGAAGGAACGCTTTCCTTTACGACGAAACCCGAGGCGGTCTCGGAAACCGATCTTCTGGAATGGAAAAGAGGACCTGTCCTGCCCCTTGTCAAAAATGCGCTTGAAATAAAACTGACCCCCTTCGAGATCCTTACTCTCCGGGCGGAATTCGGGAAGAAATAAGGTAATTACGGCGGGGAGAATCCAGCTTGGGCTGGAAACGACAGCGGTGTTTTTTCGCTCTGCGTTCCCCCGCCGCCCCCCGCCTATTCGGCCTATTACGGCCTATTTACCCTCCATAGCGCAAAGCGCGGCGGAGGGTCCGGCCTATTCCCCAGCCCCGGCTGGAACATCCGCCGTGTTTTTTCGCTCCGCGTTCCCCAGCCGGGCCTGCGGCGCCTCAGAGATTCTTGACGGAGGCGTTGATGATCTCGGTTGCGGCGTTGGGAGCCACCGTATCCACGCCTGCCTGCACCTCGTAGCCGCCTCTTGCGAAACATTCCGGCATGGGCACATATCCGGAAACGCTTTGGGCAAGTTCCACCACGAAGGTGTACTTGCAGGGGCTCTTTTCCCGGATGGCGCGGGAGATCCCGTTGAAGGGTTCGCCGGGCAGGGTCACGAAGGCGATCTGATCCCCCAGTTCGATGGAGGTGAGACGGCCTTCGTGAGAAGGAACGCTCTTGTCGTGGCAGTCGATGACTCTCTGGGCAAAGTAGCGCAATGCGGCGGGAACCTTGTTGGCGAGATCCTGACTTTCGAAATCCCCTTCCTTCTTGATGTCCGGAACGGTGGCAAGGGTGTGTTTGGCTTCCGCCAGCTCTTCCGGCGTGATCTTCCTGTGGGGAATGACCACGGTGCTGTTCTTGATCGTGACGGTATCCGCCGTCACCTTCTCCAGCTTGTCCAGAGCATCCAGCACGATCGTCGCATAGCCCCGGCCGATGCGGGTGGCTTCCGCGTAGGAACTCTGCTTGATGTCCTGATGGAAGTCGAAGTGGTTGATGTCTCCGGAAGCGTCATCCAGCACGATGACGGGGAGCGAGGTCTTGAGAGCGTGCTGGATCTCCTGGGTGAAGCGCCCGTACCAGTCGGCGGAAACGATGCTGCCGCCGATGGTGTCGCCGTGATTGGCGATATTGCAGATCAAGGTCACGATTCTGCCGTTCTGTTTGGCGGCAAGGATGCTGATGGTGCGGTCGAAATCGCATTCGGGCTTGTCGATCTGGTCGTTTCTCCAGCCGGGATTGGTGACGATGGTCCCGTTCTTCATCCAGTAGCGGCGGACGAATCCGTAGGGATTGTTGTAGACGCTTCCCACTTCCAGCTCGCAGGGGAGCAGGTTCATGAGCGCGCGTTCCAGGGCCCGCATGGCGGCGTCGGCACACTGGTTGAAGGCGTAAAGGGTCCTTTCGTCATAGGTGGAAAGGTCCTTGTTGAAGCGGGGACCGGTATGGGTGTGGGTGGCGCAGAGAACGAAATTTTCGTAGATTTCCGCACCGAACTTTGCCGTGATGCGTTCCTTGAGAACGTCGAAAAGAGGTTTCGCCACGAAACAGAGGTCGAAGGCGAGGAACCCGAACTTTTTTCCGTTCACATCGAAAGCCGCGCACTTGACCATCAGGTCGTCGTACATGCCCTCATTGAGTCTCACATTGAAATACCCGGCAAGATCCACGCCCGTGGGGGGAGTGAAGATCTCCTGCGCATAACCGATTTTGTACATACTGCACCTTTATTTTGTTTTTCCCGCAGAAATTGCGGGATGTTCCTGTTTTTCGTTTTTTCCGCGGGCGAGTTCCCCGCTTTTTTTGATGATCCCGGTAGTGGAAAGGCCCGGCACAAGCTGGATGAAGGCGATCTGCGCTCCGCAGGCACGCAGGGAAGCCAGTTCTCCTTTATCCATCTTTTCCACGGTGTAATCCGCGCCCTTGGCATAGAAGTCGGGCTTGAACATGGCTATTTCCCGGTCGCACCGGGGGGAGGAAAAGATGTAGACGGCATCCACACACTCCAGGGAGGCAAGTACATACGCCCGGTCCATTTCCCGGTTCACGGGGCGTCCTTCCCCCTTCA
>JAGAEF010000159.1 GCA_017613255.1 Lentisphaeria bacterium | reverse complement strand
GAAGGATTCCGGTCTGCCCGCTTCCAGCACGTTTTCGCCCCGGACGATGGATTCGTAGATCTTGGATCTTCCGGTCACATCGTCGCTCTTCACCGTAAGCATTTCCTGCAGCGTATGGGCCGCGCCGTAGGCTTCCAGCGCCCACACTTCCATTTCCCCGAACCGCTGGCCGCCGTGCTGGGCTTTGCCGCCCAGAGGCTGCTGCGTGACCAGAGAATAGGGTCCCACGGCACGGGCATGGATCTTGTTGGCCACCAGGTGGTCCAGCTTCAGCATGTAGATCTGACCCACCATGACCCGCTGATCGAACTTGTTTCCGGTGCGTCCGTCATAGACATCGGTCTTGCCGTCGTACTTGTCGCCCTCGGGCGTCTCCCGGAATCCCCACTTGTAGTTGTGTCCGGTGCGTTCCGCTTCCTGGGCGTTGGCCTTTTCCATCATCTCCACGATGGTGGATTCCTGCACGCCGTCGAAAACCGGGGTGGCGACCTTGAGTCCCAGCATCTTCGCCGCCCATCCCAGATGGGTTTCCAGAACCTGCCCGATGTTCATTCGGCTGGGCACGCCCAGAGGATTCAGCACGATATCCACAGGCGTCCCGTCCTTGAGGAAGGGCATATCCTCCACAGGCACGATCCGGGAAACGATACCCTTGTTTCCGTGACGGCCCGCCATCTTGTCGCCCACCTGGATCTTCCGCTTGGAAGCCACGTACACCTTCACCTTCTTGATGGTGCCGTTCTCTTCCACGGAGCCGTTGGCAAGCGCTTCGATACTGGCCTCCTGTTCCTGCTCGATCTTGGCGAAACGGGGCTTGAAATCCTTGACGATGTTCATGATGGCGTCCTTGGTGGGACAGTCGTCCATCTTGAACGTATCATACTGGGCCGCAAGCTTGGTAATGGAGGGACGGGTCACCTTCCTGTTGGAGGAGATGAGCACCGCGTTCTCCTTGGCGGAGGCTCCGTCGTAAATGGGACAGGGCAGCTTCTTCTGGAAAAGTTCGTCGGAAAGCTTGTCCGCAAGCTCGGCAAGAAGCTGAGCGCGCTTTTCCTTGTACTCTCCCTTGATGTGCCGCATCTGCTGCTTGCGCTGCGCATTGGTCATGGTCTGGTGGGCGGGATCCTTGGCGTACTCGATCCGCACGTCCATGACCACGCCGCCCTTTCCGCTCTGCACATACAGACTGGAATCCTTCACATCCGCCGCCTTTTCGCCGAAGATGGCCCGCAGCAGACGCTCTTCCGGAGCAAGCTCCGTTTCGGACTTGGGCGTGATCTTGCCCACAAGAATATCTCCGGGCTTCACTTCCGCGCCCAGCCGGACCACCCCGTCGGGGCCCAGATTCTTCAGCAGATCTTCGCTCACGTTGGGGATGTCCTTGGTGATCTCTTCGGGCCCCAGCTTGGTATCCCTGCTGGTGATCTCGAATTCATCGATATGCACGCTGGTATAGACGTCCTCCTTCACGAGTCTCTCGCTGAGGATGATGGCGTCTTCGAAGTTGTATCCGCACTAGGGCATGAAAGCGACCATCACGTTCTTGCCCAGCGCCAGTTCCCCCTGATCGGTGGCGGCGCCGTCGGCGATGGGATCGCCCGCCTTCACGGTCTGCCCCTTCCGGACGATGGGCCGCTGGTTGATGCAGGTGTCCGCATTGGTCCGGAGGAATTTCACCATGTTGTAGATTCTCGGATGCTCGTCGGCCGTCTCGGAAGCGGGCTTGCCGTCGTTGGTGACCACCACCTTGCTTCCGTCCACTTCCGCCACGATCCCGTCGTCCTTGGCTACGATCACGGCGCGGGAATCGACGGCCACCTTCTTTTCCATGCCGGTTCCCACATAGGGAGACTCGGTGACCAGAAGGGGCACAGCCTGCCGCTGCATGTTGGATCCCATCAGCGCCCGGTTGGCGTCATCGTGCTCCAGGAAGGGGATCAATGCGGCGGCCGCGCTGACCAGCTGCTTGGGGGAGACGTCCATGAACTGGACGGTATCGCTGGGATGCTCCGCGGCCTCTCCGTCCCGGCGTGCCATCACGGTGGGATTGACGAAATGCCGATCCTCGGTGAGGGGGGCGTTGGCCTGGGCGATGACGTATTTTTCCTCCTTGTCGGCGGGCATATAGACGATCTCGTCCGTCACCACGCCGTCCACCACCTTGCGGTAGGGGGATTCCAGGAACCCGTACTTGTTGATCTTGGCGTAAAGGCTCATGGAGGAGATCAGTCCGATGTTGGGGCCTTCCGGCGTCTCGATGGGGCAGATCCTTCCGTAATGGCTGGAATGGACGTCACGCACCTCGAATCCGGCACGTTCCCGGCTCAGACCGCCGGGGCCCAGAGCGGAAAGACGCCGCTTGTTGGTGAGTTCGGAAAGGGGATTGGTCTGATCCATGAACTGGGAAAGCTGGTTGCGGGCGAAGAAATCCCGCACCACGCTGATGAACGCCTTGGGATTGATGATCTTTTCGGGCTTGAGATTGGCGGTGTCCTCCAGATTGACCAGAGAAAGTTTTTCCCGTATGAGACGCTCCGTACGGAACAGTCCCACGCGGCAATGGTTCTGCAGAAGCTCCCCCACCGTACGCACGCGGCGGGCGCCCAGATGATCGATGTCGTCGGTATGTTCGTGTCCCACGCCGTGGCGCAGTTTCATCAGGGTCCGGGTGGCTTCCATCAGATCGGACTGCTCCAGAACCCGGGCTGTGGGCGGATCGTCCAGATGATCGAATTTCAGTCTTTCGTTGATCTTGAAACGGCCTACCACGCCCAGATCATAGCGTTTGTTGTCGAAGAACAGCCGTTTGAGAAGCAGAAGAGCGTTGTTTGTGCTGGGGGGGTCGGTGGGACGCATCTTCTTGTAGATCTCCCGCAGGGCTTCGTCGGGAGTGTGGCAGGTATCCTTGGCAAGGCAATGGATAAGATAGGAGTCTCCGTTCGGGGTGTAAACGAGATCCACTTTCTTGACCTTGGCTTCGGAAAGGATCCGGACCAGACTTTCGTCCAGAGTGGTCAGTTCATTCAAAAGCACGTCTCCGGCCTCGGAACACACGGGCTCGATGGTGTGGTACACGGAAAGATTTTCCACCTTGAGCAGCTGGGCGGGCGTCATGGTCTTGATCTGGTACGCCGCGGACAGGATGTCCCGGTTGGTCTCGTAGCCGATGGCCCGCAGGAAGGTGGTGATGAGGAATTTCTTCCGGCGGCGCTGACGGTCCAAGTAGATATAGATAAGGTCATTGATGTCGAACTGCACTTCCAGCCAGTTGCCCCGGTCGGGGATGATGCGGAAGGAATAGAGGTAACGTCCACTGGAATGACGGGTCTTTTCGAAACAGATCCCGGGGGAGCGGTGAAGCTGACTGATGATGACCCGTTCGGCGCCGTTGATGATGAAAGTTCCCCGATCGGTCATCATGGGGATCTCGCCCAGGGAGACTCTTTCGGTAAAGACGGCGTCCTTGATCTTCAGTCTGAAATCGGCGGAGAGAGCGGCATTGTAGGAGAATCCGTCCTTGATGCAGTCCACCACGTCTTTCTTAGGGTATTCGATATTGTAGGAAACGAATTCCAGAACCATCTGCTTGTCGTAACTGGCGATGGGGAAAACATCGTTGAAGACTTCCTGAAGTCCCTGATTCACCCGTTTGTCAGGATCAGTGCCAAGCTGGAGAAAAGACTTGTAAGAATCGATCTGAACCCCGATCAGGTCCGGGATTTCCAGCACTTCCCTCAATTTCCCATAATTTACACGTTCAGGCATTATTACCACCCCATTTATCGTTGTGCGTAGCAGTCTATTTCGAACGCAGGAGACTAACGGCCTGCGAAACCCGCGGACAGCCCGAACCGCGAATTTTCAGCAAATAAAAACACAGGAAAGCGGGGGGCCTCCCATGGGACGTCCCCCGCGCTTTCCGCCGGACCGGAAACCGATCCGGAAAATGAAGTCCTGTTACTTGACTTCGACTTTGGCGCCAGCGTCTTCAAGCTGCTTTTTGATCTTTTCGGCTTCTTCTTTGGACACACCTTCCTTGATGGCCTTGGGAGCAGCTTCGACCAGATCTTTGGCATCCTTGAGTCCGAGTCCGGTGATGGCGCGGACTTCCTTGATCACGTTGACTTTGGCAGCGCCGACTTCAGCGAGGATCACGTTGAATTCGGTCTTCTCTTCGGCCGGGGCGGCTTCGGCGGCAGCGGCAGGAGCAGCGGCAACGGCGACGGGAGCGGCAGCGCTGACACCCAGTCTCTCTTCCAGGGCTTTCACCAGTTTGGAGAGGTCGAGAACAGAGAGTTTCTCGATATAGGAAATGAACTGTTCCATTTCCGCGGTAACTTCAACTTTGGCTTCTTCAGACATCATAGTCCTCCATGATTGTTATTGATTGGGCTTTTCTTCGAGTTTGTTTTTGTAAGCATTCAGCACGTTGAGAATGCTTGCGGCCTTTGCGTTGAGAACTCTCACGAGACCAGTGGGTACGGCCATGAGAAGACCCAGCAGCTGAGCGCGGAGCTGATCTTTGGTGGGAAGACTGGCCATAGCCTTGACTTCCGCTGCGGAAAGCATTCCGCCTTCCATATATCCGCCCTTGGCTGCAAGAGCCTCTTTGGTGCTCTTGGCAAATTCTTCGATGACTTTCGCCGTCTGTCCGGGATCGTCGGCGCCGAAGATCACGGCGGTATCTCCCCGGATCCCGGCCTGGGCCACCGCGGTGATGCCTTTGGCTTCCG
>JAGAEF010000158.1 GCA_017613255.1 Lentisphaeria bacterium | reverse complement strand
GGCATTTTTGTCCGCATTCGCCCTCTCCGCGGATTTCCCGCTTGCGGAAAACGGGAAAACCCAATGCAGCATCGTGGTCAAAAAGGTCGTTCCCCTCCCCGTCTCCTTCGGGGCACAGGAAATTTCCCTCTATACGGAGAAGGTCTCCTCCGCCAAGATCCCCGTGACCGAAACGGCGGGAAGCGGGAAGAATATCTTTGTGGGCACCGTCGAGGATCCCGAGCTTGTGAAGAAAAGCGGCATCGACGCTTCCGGTCTCAAAGAGGACGGATTCGTCCTTACGGTGACGAAAGACGCCGTCTATATCGTGGGGCAGAACCCCAGAGGCGCGCTGTACGGGTGTTACGAGATCCTGAAGAAATATGCGGGAGTGCGTTTCCTCTTCCCCGGGGAGGACGGGACCTATTTTCCGGAAAAGAAGACCATTTCCATCCCGGAACAGAAAACGCTCCGCAACCCCTATCTTGCCTACCGCCTCATCCAGTGCGGCGGGGAGATCAACGGGGCGACCTATCTTGTCCGGAACAACCTGTTCGGCAATGCCGGAAGGTGGCAGGTCATAGGGAAAAACGGGCAGCGCGCCGGGACGGCGGACGCTTTCGAATCCGTGGCCGCCAAGTTCACTGCCACATACGGCAACTCCCATATTCTGACCAGCATGATGGACGGCTGGGCGGGGGGCAAAAAGGGGAAGAAAGTCCTGCAGAAACTCTATGACGAGCACCCGGAATACTTCCCCCTCATCGACGGCAAACGCAAACTCATCGTCACGCCCGTGGACCCCAACCCCTGCATATCCAACCCCGGACTTCTGGACCTGATGGCGGAAAACCTCTACAACCGCATCAAAGGCAAATACGCTACGCAGGATTTCATCACCATAGGCAACAACGACACCACCATCTGGTGTCAGTGCGAAGAGTGCAAAAAGCTGGACGATCCCGCTACCTTCCACACCAAGGGCGCCCGCTCCAACCGCTACTGGCACATGGTCATGGAGATCGCCAAGCGGATCTGGAAAAAGGATCCCTCCATCCCGCTGGGCGGCTGGGCCTATCAGGATTTCTGGTATCCCCCCACCAAGGTGAAGATCGATCCCCGCATGAAGGTCACCATTTCCTTCAACAACCAGTGCTGGAAGCACTTTATCACGGATGAAAAATGCTCCGTGAACACGGAATTCCGCAAGATCCTTGCGGCATGGAAGAAAACCGGACTCCCGCTGCTGGTCAACCGGGACGAGATCGCCTGCGACGGCGTGGGGGACTGCTTCCTGCCCTCGGAAAAGGTCCTTTATCAGAATTTCAAGGACTATCCCGCTCTGGGACTTTCCGGCTCCACGTTCTGCGTACACTCTCCCTTCCCCGCTTTCCTGAAGTACGCCAAGGCCCGGCCCCCCTACTTCGGAAAGAACTTGAAATTCGCCGGAATGTGGCAGACCTGCTACCTTTCCGCCCAGTTCATGTGGGATCAGAATCAGGATTTCGACGCCCTCTATGAAGAGGCCAATTCTCTTTATTACGGCAAGGCGTGGGATGGCGGCTACAAGGAGTTCCGCAGGCTCCAGACCAAATATTTTCTGGAATCCCCCGGCTGCATGGGATACAATATCGGGACCCCGCTGGGCCGGTGTCTGGACGCCGCGGGAAGCGAAGAAAAACTTGTTTCGTTGATGAACAAGGCCGTGGAGGCGGCCAAACAGGACAAGGACGAAAGAAGTTTGAAGCACATCCTTCAGGCAAAGGAGATCTTCGAACTCACCTGGCTTGCCGCGAGGAAGAGCTATCTTGCCAATTTCAAGGAACTCAACGTCTACCGCCGCACCGCCCCCATCAGGATCGACGGCGTGCTGGATGAGCCCGACTGGAAGAACGCCGATGCGCTGTCCAATTTCAAGCCCGGCGGACACACCCCCAAGGATGCAAGGATCGAACCCACAGTGGTGCGGGTCTGCTACGACCACGACTTCCTCTACATTGCCGTGGAGTGCATGGAGCCCGCCCCGGAAAAGATCATCGCGGGCAAGGATATCAAGGGAGTATGGAAAGATCTGGGCAACCATGTGGAACTCTTCTACAGCTATCCCGACATGGCGGATAAATATTACCATCTTGCCATCAACTCCAACGGGGAGAAGATCGAAGCGCTCCAGAACACACGGGTCCAGAGAGACACCACCTACGCGAGCAGGGCCGAATACGCGGTCAAGGTACTGAAAGACCGCTGGATCCTGGAAATCGCCATTCCCGCAAGCGGGATCGGCATGAACTGCTTCGACGGCGCAACATGGAAACTCAACGTGGCCAGGACCCGGAAGGTGAAGGGGCTGGACAAGGGGGCGAAAAACAGCGAAGCGGCCAACATCGAAAGCAGTTCCTGCTCCAACGGGAACTTCCACGGAGCGGCCAACTTCGTGAACATCAAGTTTACGCCCAAACGCGCCGCGGGGATCCATCAGGGCGCGGATACTTCCGCATGGAAGAATGCCGACTTCAATCTTCTCGTGCCGGACAGCACCATTCCGAAATACTACCGGTACAACAACGAGAGAAGAAAAGTCGTCTGGAAATACGCCGAGGAAAAGGGGCTTGTGCCCAAGTTCTGGACGGCAGGCGACGGGAGTATCGGCATGACCATGCTGGACAAGGAAAACCCCTCCAACGCCTTCGTCCGGCTGGAAAAAGGCTATATCTCCCAGTATTTCGTGGCCCCGGGCAAAGGAAAGATCAAGATCACCTTCCGGGCCAAAGGCGAAGGAAAGGTCCTGCTCCGGACCTGCAGTTACAAAGATCAGGAAAAGAAAGGCGCCAAAGGGTATCTTCAGATCAAGGAGACCACCAAATTCCAGATCTTCCCCCTTACGGACAAGTGGCAGACCTTCTCCATGGAAACCGTCAAGACGGGAGTCCCCACGGAACGGATCGCCGTGCGGTTCAACAAGGCGGGCAAAGGCAGCTATGCGGACGTGGACGACGTCTATGTGACCCCCCTCTTCGAATAAACGAGTTTTCCCGTCCGGCAGGAATCTCTGCATGAAACTACCTTTCAACGACTGAAGGAGAAGCTATGGGAAAGATGAAAGGCGCCGTCTGCGACGGCAAGGGCGGGATCTGGATACAGGACGTCCCCCGTCCCGTTCCCGGCGACTATGAGTGTCTGTGCAGGATCGAAGCGTGCGCCACTTGCACGGGCACGGACAGAATGAGCATCGACGGAAAAATCTCCTGGGCCTCCCCCGACCGCTACCCGGCCCTGATCGGCCACGAAAGCGTGGGCACGGTCATCGAAACGGGCGCAAAGGTGCGCAATATCCACGTGGGCGACCGCTTTCTCCGGCCCGCCGCGTGGTATCCGGGGGAATACCGGGAGGGGATTTTTTCCATGATGGGGGGATATGCCCAGTACGGGATCGTCACCGATACGGAGGAACTTTTGAAGAATGATCCTGCCGCCAAGCTCAATGGCTACATGAAATTTCAGCAGAAACTGCCGCCGGAATCGGAAATTTCCGCCGTGGACGGCACGATGCTCATCACCTTGAAGGAAGTGTACAGCTTCGTAAGCGCTCTGGGGATCCGGGAAGGGCATACGGTTTCCGTCATGGGGGCGGGCGTGGTGGCCATGTGCATGTGCTTCTTTTCCAAACTTGCGGGAGCGCGCGTACTGGTCGCGGCAAGGCGGGAAGAGCCCCTCCGCCAGTGCGTGCAGGCAGGGGCGGACGTTCCCGTGTGCACGGAAAAGGAGGATCTGGTTTCCGCCCTGAAAAAAGCCGCCCCCCGCGGCGTGGATTTTCTGCTGGATGCGGCGGGCTCGGCGGAGTTCCTTGCCGCCGCCACTCCCGCACTGGCCGACGGGGGAGCCGTCTGCGCCTACGCTTCGGGCCTCGACGAAGAAAAACTTCTGCAGAAAATCGCGCCTCCTTCCGCGTGGAAGTTCGTCCGTCAGCCGCCCGGAGAAAATGCGGTGCATGACCATTTTCTTTCCCTTGTGCGCATGAAGGTGCTTCCTTTCTCCCTCTTCTATTCCCATGTCATGCCGCTCTCCTCCATTGCGGAAGGGTTCCAGCTCATCCGCGGCAGGAAGGCGCACAAAATCGTATTCACCATGGAGTAAAAAATCATGTTCGTCTATATCCTCGGCTCTCTTTCCGGAACCGAACCCATGCCGGAAAGACATCACACTTCCTGGGTTCTGGAAGTAAACTCTACTCTCTACATGTTCGACGCGGGCGACAACTGCGGACATACCGCTTATCTCATGGGGCTGGACCTCCCGAAACTCAAAGCCCTTTTCGTTTCCCATCAGCACAGGGACCATATCGACGGGCTCTTCCACCTTGCCGGAGTCCTGTGCAAGATACGGGAACTGAACAAGGCCATCCCCCATGCCGTGCTCCCGGTCTATACCTCGGCAAAGACCCTTGTCCCCGCCATAACAGCACTCATGGACCTGAACGGACCCCATCCCCACTTCTCCCTTCTTGCCAAGGAGTTTTCCCAAGGGGGGAAGATCTATTTGGACGAGAATATTGCCGTGGAAGCGCAGGGGACGGAACACATGCTCCGGGCCGAGGACGGCTCATTCCGCTCCTGGAGTTTCCGTATTCACGCTCAGGGGAAAAAGATCGTCTATTCCGGAGACGTGAAGGATTCTTCCGAACTGGATCCCCTTCTCCGGGAGGGGTGCGAGCTTCTTCTCATGGAATCAGGGCACCACTCCCCGCCCGAACTGTGCAAACGCTGGAAGGAGGGATCCTTCCCCGTCGAACGCATCATTTTCCTGCACCACGGGCGGGAATTCCTGCGGGACGAAGCCTTGTGCGAAAAAAGGTGCAAAGAGTTTTTCGGAGACAGGGTGGAGTTCGCCAAAGACGGCATGACAAGGGAGATCGGGTGATTTTTCGGGGGAAGGCTTCCGAAAAGCGCGTCCCTGCGCTTCCGCAGGGGAAAAATTTCCTTGACTTTCAGGGCTTCGATGGTATATTAGGCAAAACGAAGAAGCATTGTTTCGAACAACCCAAACGGAGAAAAAAAATGGATGAAGTGAAAAAATCGTTTTACGACAGAATCGCGGAAAAGGAAAACTTGAGATACATCGACGCCCACGCCCACCTTGCCAGAAAACTCAACATGAAGAAACTGGAACAGGAACTGGAAGCGCCGGGCCTCAAGCAGGTGTGGCTTCTGGGCATGGATAAATCCGAGGACGGATATCTTGCCGACAACGAAAAGATCCTGCAGATCTCCAAGGAGTTTCCCATTTTCGTCCCCTTCGCCTATCTGGATTTCAACCAGGGCCCGGATCAGATCGACCGGTTCCGGGATCAGGGTTTTCTGGGGATCAAGGCCATCCGTCCGCCCAAGCCCTATGACGCGCTGGAATATATGGATCTCTATCAGCGTGCGGCGGATCT
Organism: Lentisphaeria bacterium; assembly: GCA_017613255.1. Taxonomy (GTDB): domain Bacteria; phylum Verrucomicrobiota; class Lentisphaeria; order Victivallales; family UBA1829; genus RGIG5327. Next base: position 3,623 of record JAGAEF010000158.1, on the reverse strand, counting down.
CGATATGCCCATTCTTTTCCATGTGGGAAGCGTGGCCACCGTGAACAGAACACGCATGCTCCGCAACAAGAGCTATTACGGGCACAGCACCATGCTCCCCCGCATGCTCATGGCCATTCAGGCCTGTGTTCCCAAGGCCAAACTCATTCAGGGCCACATGACCTGGGGCTACAATGAGGAACTTCTCATGGCGCTCTGCTGCAATTCCGCCACGAAGGTGGCCTCGAGCGGAATAGAGGACATCCCCTGGTGGTATGAAAACTTCTCCCGGTGTGATTCCAAAGGCACGCCCATCTACAAGAAGGTCATGCTTGCCACCGACGTGACCTACGGGGAGGATTGCCCGGAAGAGTACCGGAACGCCGGGGAGCACATCTACGAAAAGGCCCTTTTCGTCTATTTCCTCATGCGGTTCCAGGCCTACTACTATCCATGGCAGGGCAAGCACGACGATGTTCTCTACGGCAACGCGGCGGAATATTTCCCGGACAGGCTTCTCAAATAAGGGCAAAAAAAAACAGAAGCAGGGGAGATACGTGACGCTCCAGCATACATTGAGTACGATAAGGCTTTGCAGCCCCGAAACAAGTTTTATTCGGAGGTAGTTCTGCCTGCTTCCTGATTCTTAATTTAGCCCGTCAACGTTTTTTTTCAAGGGGGGAAGCGTTTTTTTTTGCGAAAAAACCTTTTTCTCCCCCGAAAAGGGCGTCTGGGAGGGGAAAGACGGAAAAAAACGCCTGTCTCCGGGAAATTTCCCTTGCAAAAATGCCGAAAAGGTGCAATGTTTATAACGTGATCTTTCCGTAAAAAAAAACAATCTTTTCAGGAGCACAGCCCTATGAAAAAAACGTTCATTCTCGACACCAACGTTCTGCTTCACAGCGCATCTGCGCTGGAATCCTTCGAGGACAATACCGTCGTCATCCCCATGCCGGTCATCGAAGAACTGGACAAGTTCAAGAAGAATCAGGATGAGCTGGGCCGCAACGCCAGAAGAGTGGTCCGCAGGATCGACGTCCTCCGGGAGAAATCCGCGAAAGCAGGCGGCCCGAAACTCTTCGAAGGCGTCCCCATGGAAAACGCTTCCGGCGGCAAAAAGGCGGGGACTTTGATCGTGGCGCTGGATGTTCCCATGAAGGAAAGCCATTTGAGCGCCGCGGATCCCGGATACGCGGACAACCGGATCCTTGCCATAGCCGAAAATATCCTCAAGGAGGTCAAGGCGAAAAATCCCGCCGAAAAGGTCATCATCGTTTCCAAGGACCTGAACATGAGACTGCGGGCGGATGCGCTGGGGCTGGGCGTGGAGGATTACCGGAAGGAGTCCATCCGGTACGAAAGTCTCTTTACCGGCGTGGATTCTCTGGAGCTTTCCGGCGCGGACATGGAGGACTTCAAGGCGGGCAAGTCCGTGGAGCTCCCGAAAAACAAGGATCTTCACCCCAATGAATTCCTGAACTTAAGCGAAATGGGAAGCACGCAGAAGGCCGTGGGGTTCGTCCGCAACGGGAGGATCGTGCGCCCCTACCATCTGCCGGAGGATACCGTCTGGAACATCCAGCCCCGTTCCCAGGAACAGCGCATGGCGCTCCAGCTTCTCTGCGATCCCGCCGTCCAGGTGGTCACCCTTGTGGGAAGAGCCGGTTCGGGCAAGACCTTCCTTGCGCTGGCGGCGGCCCTGCAGACGGTGAAAAAGGAGAAACTCTACGACCGGATCCTCGTCACCCGCCCCATCGTCCCCATGGGCAACGATATCGGCTATCTCCCGGGAAGCAAGGATGAGAAAATGGCGCTGTGGATGCAGCCCATCTTCGACAATCTTTCCGTGCTCCTCCGTTCGGAAAAGACAAAGGACGACAATGCCATCCACCGCCAGATCAACGAAATGCAGCACGCAGGCATTCTCTCTCTGGAAGCGCTTACCTACATCCGGGGCAGAAGCATTCCCAACGAATTCGTCATCATCGACGAAGCCCAGAACCTGACCCCCCACGAGGTCAAGACCGTGCTCAGCCGGGCGGGAGAAAATACGAAAATGGTCCTTACGGGGGACCCGGACCAGATCGACAACCCCTATTTGAACGCCGACACCAACGGACTTACCTACGCGGCGGAACACTTGAAAGACGTGGATCTGCACGGGCATATCACCCTCGTAAAGAGCGAGCGCAGTCCGCTTGCCGCCGCCGCCGCGAAATATCTGTGACGGACCCGGGAAACAAAAAACGCAACGCACACAAATTCATCGGAGCAAAAATGGCTGACGGAATCAAGGAAACGCAGGAAAGACCCGACTGGGATACCTATTTCATGCAGATCGCCGAAATGGTGGCCAAACGCAGCAACTGCAGCAGAAGACACGTTGCCGCCGTGATCGTCAAGGACAAACGCATCATCTCCACGGGCTACAACGGGACTCCCAGGGGGATCAAGAACTGCAACGAAGGCGGCTGCCCCCGCTGCGCCTCCAACGCCCCCTCCGGCACCCATCTGGGCGAGTGTCTCTGCTCCCACGGGGAGGAAAACGCCATCGTTCAGGCGGCGTACCACGGCATCAGCGTCAAGGAGTCCACGCTCTACACCACCTACAGTCCCTGTCTGCTGTGCGCGAAAATGATCATCAATTCGGGCATAAGGGAGGTGGTGTACAAGGACCGCTACACCATCGACGATACCGCCCGCAGGATCCTGGGGGAAGCAGGCGTCGTCCTCCGGTCCGTGACCGGGGAGGAGAAATAAATGGCTCTTTCCGTACACAATTCCGCTTCGGAAGTCGTCATTCCGGAAAATCTCATCGACGAAATGGGGTTCACCAAAGATGTCTTCCGGAACGAAGAAGGCTCCCTCCCCTATCGGCAGTACCTTGCCAATTTCCACGCCCCGGGGAAGCCCGCCCTTCTGATCTTTTTTCACGGCTCGGGCAGCAAGGGAGAGGATAACTTCCGCCAGTGCCGCATTGCCGCACCTCCTCTGGTGCGCTTTTTCAGGAACAATCCTTCCCTCAAGGCCGCAGTTCTCCTGCCCCAATGTCCGGCAGAACACCGCTGGGTGGACGTCCCCTGGGATCTGCCCGCCCACGATCTGCCGGAAAAACCCGCACTCCACATGCGTCTTGCCATGAAGCTTCTGGAGGAAAAGATCCTGGAATTCGCCCCGGACGAAAAGAAGATCTTTGCTTCCGGGATCTCCATGGGCGGATTCGCCGTATGGGATATTGCCGCAAGGAAGCCCGAACTTTTTTCCGGACTTTTCCCCATTTGCGGCGGAGCGGACTTGAAGACCGCGCCCCTTCTGCGGAAAATGAGGGTCTGGTGCGTTCACGGAGAACTGGATACCACCGTTCTCACCTCCCGTTCCCGGGAGATGGTGCAGGCCCTGCGGGAAGCGGGAAACGAATCCGTCATTTACGACGAAGTCCCCGGCGCCGCCCACAACTCCTGGGATCACGCTTTTTCCGACGACCGGGCGCTGGAGTATCTTTTCCTCGGAAAGAAGTAGGCTAGTCTCAAGTCCCAAGTTTCAAGTCTCAAGAGGTGTGAAGAGCGAAAAAACACGGCCGCCGTTTCCAGCTCGGGCTGGGGAATAGGCATGATAGGCCGGATAGGCCGAATGGGCAGGGGCGG
>JAGAEF010000157.1 GCA_017613255.1 Lentisphaeria bacterium | reverse complement strand
TGGCGTCGTAGTGCCGGGTGGGGAACATTGGTTGCCCAGCCAATCTTGCGTTGTAGTGCCGGACAATGCCAGTCCGACGGTGCGCGTATTTCCCGCCGCACCTTCCGTACCACTCCGTAAAAATCCGTACCCATCCGTACTCCCCAGTCCGGGCTGGAAACGTGAGCGGTGTCTTTTCGCTTTGCATTCCCTCTTGAGACTTGCCTCACTTGAAGAAGAAGGAGGCAAATTCTCCGTTGTCCAGGTGGACGCGGAACACACGCCGGGTTTTCGTTTCCTCGATGAGGGTCACATCCGTATTCACTTCCGGATCTTTGGCCAGAACGCCCTTCTTTTCCACGGTGACGCGGGTCGTCAGATCCTTTTCGTCGGAAGGATTCATGACGATGACCAGGATCCCGCCGTCTTTGGTATGGCAGGCAACCAGTCTCCCGGAGGAAATGGTGATCCCGCTCTGGGAGAAACGTCTCATAAGTTCTCCCACGGCTTTGGCCATGAGCACGCTGATGCTGCTGTTGCCGTACACCCTCTGACGCAGGCCGTTTTCGTGCACTTTGTGCGGCGGCACGTTGAAGAAGGCGGCGGAGGCCTTTTTGTTCTTCTTGAGCGTGAGAACCGGGATCTCCGCCTTGAGAAGCACTTCCGCGCCGTCGGCTTCATAGGAACCGCAGCAGGCCTCCTCGTCGCAGAAATCGCTGAGATCGGGCAGGAAATCCTTTGTTCCAACGACCTTGCCGATGCGTCTCTTTTTCCCCGTATCCCGTACTCCGAAGAGATCTTCCAGCCCGTCGACCCTCTGGCTGGCCACAAGATTGACTCCCTGCGCATGGAGTTCCCGGATCTTTTTGATGACTTGCCTGGACATGCCTTTTACCGGAGGCAGGACAAGGGTATCCGCCTGATCCGCGGAAAGAAAGTCCATATTTTCGTCCAGAAGCTGGAATCCGGCGCACACGCCCGCCTCCGCGGCCATAAGATAGATGTAAGGCACGCTTTCCGAGGCGGTCTGCCGCACATCGAAATTGTCCTTGATGACGATGTCGTTGTTGGCTCTCCGGGAATCCCGGCTGGTGACATAGGCGGCGCTGCGGAACGGGCGGGCGGGGGCGTGATCCAGCACAAGCGGCCAGATGCGGAAAACGGCTTCGAACCATCTTCTCGTGAAGCGCATGGCCTGGAATCCCCGTTTCGTCCAGAATTCGAATCCGTGATCCGTGAGATACCCGGAGGCGAAAACGAAGTTGGCGATCTGCCTGGTGAGACTGCGTTCGGACCGCGGCTTTTTCCCGTTCCCGAAGGGCGGGAAGGCGTAGAAGACCGCTCCGTCGGGGCAGCCCTGCCGGAGTTTGCCTCCCGTATAGATCTCCGGATAGATGGCGGCTCCGGGCATGTGCATGAGGGCGCCGGTAAGGAAGAAGAGCCCGTACTCGATGCAGTATCCGCAGGAGATGGGGTAGTCCTCGTACTGCCAGAAACTCACCATGTCCGGGGTGATGTAGAGGGAGCCGTTCATGCGCACGCTGTCCCCGCTTTTCAGCGCGGAACCGTACACGGCATAGGGGCCGTAGCCGCCGATGGTGAGACGGGGATTGACCTTGTGCAGCTCCTTCAGAAGCTCTTTCGTCTCCTTGAAAGTCACTTCACAGCTGTAGTCCTGCCAGTCCTCCCAGTGGTTGAAGGCGAGAAGCCTGAAATCTTCCGGAGAAAGCGTTTCTCCCTTTTTGACCATCTTTTCCAGTTTTTTGACGTCCAGAGGCGTTTTTTTGCATTTCTTGAGGAAGTCCACCAGCTCCTGAAGCCGTTTCCCGGTGTAGGTATATCTCCAGGTGAGATTTTCCCGGTAGGAGCCTCCGGTCACATTGATGTAACGGGAATCCTTCACCACGTCCAGATGGTCTTTCCAGTCGGGCTTGTCCAGCGTTCTGGTCCCCATCCAGGAGAAGTTTTCCCGCCCGTAGGCCTTGAGGGTGGGCGCCATTTTGTAGCGGCTGAAGTTTTCCGGCAGCATGACGGTGAAGGCGGTATAATGCCCCTCGTTGGCGCAGACATTCATCCAGGGATCGAAGGAATCGGTCATGAGCCCCCTCGTTTCGGTCCTTGCGTTGTAGAGGACGGGAAGTCCGGAAAGGAGGGGCGGGGGCAGGGCGTCCTTTTCCCGGCTCATGATCTCGAAGGCGGCATAGTCCTTTATGGGCCTTGCGCTGGGGTCGAGACTGCGCACGGCAATGTGATAGACGCCGCAGGCAAGTTTTTTGAGGGGGGCAAGGACGATTTCCAGCTCGTTGAAAGACTTTACTCCGATCTGGATCTTCCGGCAGATGAGTTTGAAATCCAGCTTCCGTATGGGGCGGAGCAAAGCATCTTCCAGCGTCACTTCGTAAAGTTCCGGAAGTTCATCCAGAGAAGTGATGCGAATGGAAAATTCCGGCTCCTCCTTCTCGAAGAAGTAGTGATTCTTTTTGGCAAAATTCACGGCCTTTTCGTAACGGGGATCGCTCTTGGGAAGTTTCTTGACGATCTCCTTGTTTTCCTGAGAAAGGAATTCGATAAGAGTATTTTCCCCGCCGGAAATGCCCGCGCCCGAATAGAGTTCCTTCCCCTTGAGCGTAAAGACCGTTTCCGCGTGATCCAGCTCCTGATTGGGATCGGCGTTGTGGTGCCAGCACTCGAATCCCACGGCCAGATCGAACTTGCCTTCGGGCTTCATGAAGCGCACATTGCGTTTGAAGGGCCAGTCATATTTCTTGTAGATGATCCCGTAGAAGAACTTTCTGGCGTTGCCGGGAGGGACCATGGCCACGGTATCCTTGCACACCACGAAGGTTTTGCACTCCTCCTGCGTAATGACCTTGAGATAGGGGTTCGTCATGATGTCCGCCCGCATCCCGTGGTAGTTGCCTTCCCCTATGGGAGTTTCGGAAACGCCGCCGTGGAAGGAGAGGGCCGCATCCATGCAGTTTCCGTAATCTTTCAGCACCACGTCGCAGTAAACGGGGTAGTGGGTGAGGGAGTCGGGCAGCATGACGGTGAAGTAAGTGTCCTTTCCTTTCGCTTCGGGAGCATTGCCCTGAATGGAAAAAGAGGTAAGTTTCAGGACATCCCAGAAGTGTTCCCTGGCAAAGGCGATCTTGCCGGAGCCTTCCTTAGCCTCGAACTTGATTTTTTTGCCCAGCACGGCAAAGTCGACCTTTTTCCCCACGACCTGAAAGGAGACGGAGATCTCCCTGGAAAAATCTTCCGTTTTCGCCCGGAAAGAGACTTTCTTTTCCGGCTTGTAGGTATTGAGGGAGGTGAACCCGTATTCCACGGTGACTTCGTCCGTATCCGGGGGCACGTTCAGGCGGATATACTGGCCCCTTCTGGTGAAGGGATCGTAACGGAAGGCGAGAATGAAGCCGAATTTTCCCGCCACATCGTAATTGACGGAGAAGGTGAAATCGACCTTGGCGTCCTTCGTATCGGGGATGAGGGGGACATACTTGTTGCCCGCGGAAAGGAAGTTGATGCAGTCTTTTCCGCTTTCGATGGCGGGGACGTGGGGCATATCCGATTCCTGTTCCACATACCAGGAACCGGGAAGTCCGGCCTGATCGGTGGTGAAATCTTCCTTGAACAGCAGAACGAGATCGGAATTTTTACGGCTCATTTTCTTTAGTCCTTGTGTTGTGCTTGCTTGTTTTTACGCGCCGCCCAATGACGCAACTCCCCATAAAATAGCACGGGAATTTTTCTTTTCAACCGAGATTCGGCCTTCGGGAAAGTTTTCCGGAGCGAATTTGTGAAAAATTCACATCCCTCCGGGAAGATCATGCGTCCTTGCGGCGGGAGACAGGGGAGGGGAACCTGCGGGGATCATGGGCAGGGGAAGAAAAAAAAGAGGAAAAAACGGTTTTGCGGCTTGACAAAACGGAAAACGGGTGTAGATTAATTGGCACAGTCGGGATGTAGCGCAGCCTGGTTAGCGCGTTTGTCTGGGGGACAAAAGGTCGTGAGTTC
>JAGAEF010000156.1 GCA_017613255.1 Lentisphaeria bacterium | reverse complement strand
CTTATGGTTCAAGGCAAAGGAACGGTCGCGGTACTTGTAATGGTAAAGGAGGGAGCACAGGGAACTGTGCGCATATTCCCAAGGGGTCAACTTTCCGTCCCACAAAAGCCCGGTGCCAAGCGTAAATTTCCACAGCGGTTTTTCTTTGGTCTTTTCGGCATGGAAGAGAGGAAAGAATCCATAGGAGATTTCGGTTTCCTCCTCCAGAGAGCGGAAGACCTTTTCCCGGTGGGCAAGGAATTCCTTCTTGTTTTCGGGAACATCTTTTCCCTTCAGATCGTAGGTGAGAAATTCCGTCACTTCAGGAGAAAGTTTGTCGCCATTGTGGCTCCACAAATAGGGATATTTTCCCCGGTCGATCCTGACGTTCCGGGAATAATACCCCAGCAGGAATTCTGTGAAATCACTCTCCTTGAGCCTCAAATAGCCCTCCGCTTTCAAGTCGTGTTTTTTCCAGGTCCTGATCCAGAAGGGCGTATAGAAGAAGAACCCGTCCTTTTCGTCGAACTTGTGTCCGGCAAGGGGGAAGAAGACAAAGCCCTTCCCGTGCCAGTAGAAATTGAGGAACCAGCCGTTCTTTTCCGCCGTATTCCAGGAAGAGACGGGGAAAAGGATGCTGCAGTCGTTCCCCTCCTTGTTCACGAGGGGACGCACGGCGAAACCGTAATCGTCGCAGTCGATGAAGGGCCACAGGATGGAAAAGTAGTCGTCACTGCGGAAGAAGAAGGGCCAGATGTTGATGAGAGACTCTTTGGAAAAGGTGCTGCGCGCGCTTTTTGTGGCGGAAGAAAAGGTTTTCGTCTTCTTCTGGAACTTGTCTCTGCGGCGAAGATAGTCGGGCGTTGCGGAATACTCTCCGACGACTCCGCCGCCGGAATAGGACTTGATCCTCTCTTTCCTGGGCGCGGAATAGTCGCTTATCACGCCTCCGGAAAGCCGGGCCATACGCTCGCTAGAGGCGCAGGAAACAAGAAAAAGAAGAAGGATGAGGGAAAGAATTGCGGGGAAGATCGTTATGGAAACTTTTCCGGGCTTCATCATGGGGGGCCTCCTTTGGAATCCATTCCTGTCGCTTTATTAAAGTAATCCGGCAAAACCGTTTTTCAAGTTTTTTTCCTTCCCGGAAAGGCATATTTTCCGGTTCCCGTATTGAAAAATCCCGAAAAAAGGTTATCTTATTTCTCCTTGATGAAAAAAATGGAGGAATCATGTTCAGTATAGACCGTGTGATCTTAAGTATCTTTGCCGTCATGTTCCTTGTCGGCGCGCTGGATCATCTCCGGGGAAACCCCTGGGGACTGGGAAAGAAATTCTATGAGGGCCTGCAGAGTTTCGCCCCCCTCATGCTTGCCATGGCGGGGTTCATCGTCCTTACGGATTTTCTGGCCAGACTCCTTACTCCCCTCATTGCGCCGCTTTTTTCCTCCGCGGGCGCGGATCCGGGCCTTTTCGCGGGGATCATCCTTGCCTGCGACAACGGGGCATACCCACTGGCGGAAAAACTGGGGACCAGTCCCTGTTCCGCAGGCTTCTGCGGGATCCTGCTGGGAGCGCTTCTGGGGGTAAACATCAGCAGTATTCCGCTGGTGATGCAGTTCGTGGCAAAGGAAGACAGGGATCCGTTTTTCAAGGGAGCGGTCTGCGGGATCATCGCCATTCCCGTCGGACTTCTGGCGGGCGGCCTTGCCGCGGGGTATCCCCTCTCCTATCTGTGGAAGCAGTTCCCTCCCCTCATCGTCCTTTCGTTTGCCTTTGCGCTTCTTCTCCGGTTCTTCCCCGGATTCCTCACGAAGACCCTGAATCTCTTTGCCAAGGGAATGGAGATCCTGTCCGTGGCGGCGTTTTCTCTTTCCGTCTTTGCGGAGCTTTCCGGGATCAAAATCCCCGGGCTCATTTCCGTGCAGGAGCCCATAAAGATCGTGGGATGTATCGCCATCGTTCTTCCGGGAGTGTATGTTTTTACGGAGTGCTTCCAGAGAGTTCTGAAAAAGCCCCTCTCCTTCTGCGCAAAGTTTCTGAATACAAAAGAGTGCGCTGTAACGGGCCTTGTCACGCTTCTGGCCAATGCCATACCCTCCCTCATCATGATAAAGGATATGGACAGAAGAGGGAAGCTTCTCAACGGGGCCTTCATGACCTGCGCCGCCTACATGCTGGGGGATCATCTGGCCTTCTGCGGAGCCGCCGCGCCCAAACTGCTCGTGCCTTTGCTGGTGACCAAATTCGCCGCCGGGGCAGCTGCCTTTCTCCTGGCCCTGTTCTATCTCAAATTCGAGGAAAAGAGAGCGTAAAGGAGAAAAAAAACGGATAATTTTTCGAAGAATGCCTTGAAATCTTCTTTTTCCCCTGTATATTTTTTCCATCATGAAAACGAAACGACACATTTTTACGGCCAACAGCTTTTTCGGCTTTTTCCTGTTTTGGCGGTCTTTCCGCTGCGACAGGCGCTTGTGCGTGTAGTTGACTGAGCGCGAAATATTCCCTGTCGGGCGGAATGAAACAAATCATTCCGCCCGTTTTTTTTTGGTCCGAATCAAAACTGACATAAAGGAGAAAAAAATGAGAGAGAAAGTGAAAAGAACCCCGTCAAGACGGTCCGGCGCCCGACTGCGGGAAGAGGAGACTTGCGCCGCGTACGAAGACGCCTCCCTTGTCCTGCCGCCGCCGGATATGCTCAGGACCATCTTCCCCGTCTCCCCCGCGCTGACAAAAGAGATCGCTTCCCACAGGAAGAAGATCAAGGAGATCATCTGCGGGACGAATCCGAAGGAAAAGCGGCTTCTGGCCATCGTGGGGCCCTGCTCCATCCACAATCCCGAGGCGGCTCTGCGCTACGCAAGGAAACTCAAGGACCTTGCGGAGGAACTCGAAGAGGATTTCCTCATCGTCATGCGGGTGTATTTCGAAAAACCCCGCACCACCACCGGCTGGAAGGGACTGATCTACGACCCGGATCTGGACGGCAGCGGCAACATCGCCAAAGGGATCCGCATCGCCCGCAATCTCATGCTGGACATCGCCGAGCTGGGACTGCCCATCGCCACGGAAGTGCTGGATCCGGTCACCGCCATCTATATAGACGACCTCATCTCCTGGGGGTCCATAGGCGCCCGCACGGTGGAAAGCCAGACCCACCGGCAGTTCGCCAGCGGACTCCCCTTCCCCGTCGGGTTCAAGAACAGCACCGACGGCAGTCTTCAGGCGGCGGCGGACGCCATCCTCGCCGCACGGGCGGGCCACACCTTCGTTTCCATCCGGCAGGACGGAAGAGCGGGCGTATTCCACACCAAGGGAAACATGGCGGGCCACATGGTCTTGAGGGGAAGCATCCACGGGATCAACTATGACGCCCCTGGGATCGCGGAAGCGGGAAGAAAGCTGGATCTCCTCCCCCACCCCACAAGACTCATCATCGACTGCAGTCACGGCAACTCCTCCAAGGACTATACGAGACAGAAGATCGCCATGCGGGAGATCCTGGACCAGTACGCCGCCGGGGAAAAACGCATTGCCGGATTCATGCTGGAAAGTTATCTGCAGGAATCCTGCCAGAAACTCCGGAAAGGGGTCGTTCCCGATCCGGAACGTTCCATCACCGACGGGTGCATCTCCTTCCCCGAAACCGTTACTCTCCTCCGTTCCGGAGCGGAGATCCTGCGCAACATCCCCGAAAAGAAGAAGGAAGTTCTTCCCGCCGCAAAAGAAACGGAGAAGAAAGAGGCCTTCACCGGGTGCGTAGCCTATCTGGGACCGGAAGGGACCTTCAGTCAGCTTCTGGCGCAGAAGGCCTTCGGCGTAAAGGCGAAATATCTGCCCTGCGGCTCCTTCAAGAGGATCTTCGACGCCATCTCCGGCAATCTGGCGGACGCCGGGTGCATCCCCATCGAAAACACCACGGCGGGTGTGGTGACGCAGAATCTGGATCTGCTGCAGAAATATCCCCTTTACATCACAGGGGAAGCGGCCATCCCCATCCGCCAGTGCCTGCTGGGGCACAACAGTCTGGAAGAGATCAAGACCCTTTACACCCATCCCCAGAGCCGCATCCAGTGCGCCTCCTGGATCGCCGAATTCCTGCCCAATGCGGAGGTCATCGAGCAGGACAGCAACGCCCTTGCCGCGCAGAAGGCCTCCAGCGATCCCACGGGGGCCTCTCTGGGAAGCGAGATCGCCGCCGCCATCTACAACTTGCGCATCCTGCGCAGCGGCATCGAAGATATCCACGGCGGCATGACGAGATTCCTCCTGCTGGGCAAAAAGCCCGCCCTCCCCACCGGGGATGACAAGACCTCTCTCTGTTTCAGCATCGCCGACCGCTCCGGAGCGTTGAGCGACTGTCTGGACCCCTTCCGCAGACATCATGTCACCCTGACCATGATCGAAAGCCGACCCTCCCGGCACAAACGATGGGAATATCTGTTCTATATCGATCTGCGGGGCAATCAGCAGGATCCGGACGTGGCGAAGGCTCTGGAGGAGCTGGAGCCCTATACCTCCTTCATCCGGATCTTCGGCAGCTATCCGGCGATCAAGGAAGAGGAACTTTACCGATAAGCGCCCGCCCTCTCCTTCCGGGACAAAAAAATCCCCCGACTGCCCGGAAACGACCGGAAAATCGGGGGAATGTTCTTTGGATCGGAGATCAGAGAACGGCGTTGGTCACAAGGTCATAGAAGGAATCCGCCTTGAGAGCGGCTCCGCCGATGAGGCCTCCGTCGATGTCCTTCCGGGCGACAAGAGCCTTGGAGTTTTCCGGCTTCATGCTTCCGCCGTACTGGATCACCAGAGCGTCCGCTACTTCCGCGCCGTACAGTTCCGCAAAGGTCTTGCGGATGAAACAATGGGTCTCTTCCGCCATGTCGGGCGTGGCGGTTTTCCCCGTGCCGATGGCCCAGACGGGCTCGTAGGCGATCGTGACATTCTTCATCTCGGAAGCGGGGATCCCGGCAAAGCCTCCTTTGATCTGTTTGGCAAGGACTTCTTCCGTCTTTCCGCCTTCCCGTTCCGCAAGAGTTTCGCCGATGCAGACGATGGGCTTGAGGGCGTACTTGAGGGCGGCGGCGATGCGCTTGTTCACACTTTCATCGGTTTCTCCGAAATACTGGCGGCGTTCGCTGTGGCCGATGATCACATATTCGATCCCCAGTTCCTTCAGCATGGCACCGGAGATCTCTCCGGTGAAGGCGCCGTTGTCCGCCCAGTGGATGTTCTGGGCGCCCACCTTGATGTTGGAGCCCTTCAGGGCTTCCACGCAGGCGGCGATG
>JAGAEF010000155.1 GCA_017613255.1 Lentisphaeria bacterium | reverse complement strand
GGAGGGGAAACGCTTTCCTGAACCGTCGATTATCGTGACGAAAAGATACCCCCTTGCGGAGGTTTCGAAATTGATCCGCAGTTCCTTTCCTTCGTAGGAAACGGGTTTCGTGACGGCCACGCGTTCGGCGCCGTCTGCGTGGAGAGAGGCGAATCCGTCCATGCGGATGGTGTAGCGGTTGAGCACGGCGGGAGCGCGGGCGGACCAGTGGTTGTCGAAAGCGTACATGGAGAGTTCGTCGGGAGCGCCGGGCACGTTGTTGGGAGTTACGGCAAAGCCCCGTGCCGGATAGCAGTCGCCGTAGATCCAGTTGGCTCCGTTTTCCATTTCCGGACGCATGAAGGCTTCGGCGAAACGGTGAAACGTTTTCCCGTTGCGGGAGACGATGAACGCGCAGTCGGTGACGGCCAGCCCGAAGCGCTTCTCCAGCTTCATGCGGGCCTTCCGGAACTTTTTGCCGCCCAGTTCCTCGAAACTCCCGTTCCATTCGGGGCGTTCGACATAACGGCTGGGGAAGCCGATGAAAATGTGCGGCGCCCGGAAATAGGGGAGGATCACGTTGGTGTAAAGGGGGATATCCTCTCCGTCGTCGAATTGCAGAAGTTTGGGCTTGCTCCATTTTTGGAAGTCGGAAGACTCGATGAAGGCAATGTCCCGGACGCGGTTTTCGATGCGGCCGTCGGGAGAATTGTGGAAGCCCCGGACGTACCCGAAATAGCGGCCGGAAAGGGGATCGCGGAAAACCACGTTGAGGGAGTCGAAAGTCCCTGTGGAAGTGATCACGTCTCCCTCCCGGAAACGGATCCCGTCCGGGCTCATGTAGACGCGCAATTTTCCTTCGGAGGAGGCGATCCCCTTGTAGCGCTCCTCCGGGGAACACCTGGGGTTGTCGTCCCGGAAGACCATGAAATTGTCGATGGCGCCGGTGTGGTTGAAGCCCGGCATCAGGACGATGTTGTTCTTCCTGCTGCCCTGAAATTCCGCAAGAGAGAGTTCCGGCTTGGTCCACTTGAGGCCGTCCCGGCTTTCGGCGTAACAGCCGACGATGGGATAACAGGGTTTTGCGCCGGGCTCCTTGCTGGGGCACTGCCAGGCGGTATAGTACATGCGGTAGCACCCCTTTTCGCTTTTTCCGTCCACGCCGTGCCATGTTTCGTCGAAAAAGAGATTGTGGTAGATGCAGCCGGAGCCTTCCCAGGGGGAATCGTGGACCAGCACCGCCTCGTGCCGCACGGGAGAATGGAGACGGAGTTCCGCCGTTGTGCGTTCGGTGTTCAGCAGTTCGCCGTCGAAAAAGCACTCCCGTTTCCTGCCGATGGCGATTTTCTTCCGGATATGACCTGACACATCGCTTTTCATGATAGATATACTCCCTGCCGGGACTCCCCCGCGAACCGACTCTTCCGCGGGACGGGCCCGGACGATTTCCTTTTGTCTAACAAATTATAACGCCGAGAGGAGCAAAAGTCAAGCGGGGAACGAGACAAAAGATTTTTCGCTCCGGGAAGCACGGCGGGCAATGAATTTTGGAATTTTTCTTGCATTGCACTTGAAAAGCACATGTTTTGCATTATATTGTCCGGAAAGGAAAAACAAGGAGGTGTACCATGTCCGCCACAGAAACAACCAATTTTACCGTTCGTCTGGATTCCCGGGTGAAGGCCGATGCGGAAAAACTTTTCAACGATCTGGGCATGACTTTGTCCGGCGCGTTCAATATTTTTCTGCATCAGGCTTTGCTGGTTCAGGGGCTTCCCTTTCCCGTCCGCAAGGAGACTCCCAACAGAAAAACGCTGGATGCGATGCGGGAGGCAGTCGCGCTTGCGGATAAGCCCAAAAAAACGGCGGGAAGATCGAAGGCCGCAAAGCGGATTTGATCGGACGGACCGCGACGGAGGGAGAAAAATGGCGTCAAGCAGGGAATATTGCGATTTCATACTGGAACAGCTTTCCGGAGTCCGCGAGGTGTCTTCCCGGGCAATGATGGGAGAATACATCCTCTACTGCCGCGGCAAGGTCGTGGGCGGCATTTACGACAACCGTTTCCTTGTGAAAGCGACCCCGAAGGCTCTTTCCATGATGCCGGAAGCGGAACGGGAACTGCCCTACGAAGGGGCAAAGGAAATGCTTCTTGTCTATGACGTGGAGAACCGGGAATTCCTGCGGGAACTTTTAGAGGCGATCGTGGAAGATCTGCCCGCCCCCGGAAAGAAAAAATCTCCCCGGCACCGGGACTGACTTTTCCGGAGCGGTTTTCAGACATTGATTTTTCCTGACCGTGTGCTATATTTACGGAACGAACCGAAACTCAAGTCAAAGAAAACGAAAGGAAAATCCCCATGAAAACTTCTTCTCTGTTCTCCCTCATTGCCGCGGCCGTTTTTGTTTCCCCGGTTCTTTTTGCCGCGGAACCCCTTACTCCTGCGGAAAAGGAGACCAATGCGAAAAAGGCGGCGGGCGCCTTGCGGAAGGTGCTGGAAAATCTGAAAAAGGATCCCGGCTTCATGAAACGGGCAACGACCCCCACGAAGGGCAGCAGTCTCCACAACCAGCGCATCGCCGAAAAGACGGAACAGGCAAAGAAGCTGGGGGAGAAGGTCAAGATCCTCTTTCTGGGGGACTCCATCACCCACGGCTGGGAAAGGGACGGCAAAGAGATCTTCCAGAAGGAGTTCGCCCCCTACGACACCCTCAATCTGGGGTGCAACGGCGACCGGACCGAATATACTCTCTGGTTCGTGGAAAAAAGCGGGATCCTGGACCATATCCGCCCCCGTCTGGTGGTGGTCATGATCGGGACCAACAATCTGAGCAGAAGCTATTCCCCCGAGGCGGTCTCCACGGCCATAGGCATGATCCGGGACGGTCTGCGCAAGCGCTTCCCCGAGGCGAAGATCGTGCTTTACGGGATCTTCCCCAGGGAAGGGCAGGTGGAACATCCCCTGCGGCTTCTCATTGCCCGGACCAACGAGCTCATCGCGCCTCTGGCCGACGGGAAGAACGTCTTTTACGAAGACATCGGCAATTACATGCTTTCTCCCGGAGGGTATCTTTCCCGCAGCATGATGGGGGATCTGCTCCATCCCCGGGCCGTGGGGTACCGGATCTGGGCGGACTCCATCCTCAAGTATGTGGATAAGTACGTCAAGACGGAAAAGTAAGGATTTTTCCGAAAACAACCACGGAACCCCTTCCGGGGCGTCTTTTTGCCGCGTTACAGTGTTTTTTCGGCATTTTTCCCTGTTTTTCGTGCGGAATACGCGCTTTTTTTCCTTTTTTCCGTTGAAAAAGTCCGGGAGGAAAATTATATTTCCTCCAGCGGTTTGCAAGGGGTTTTTCCTGCCGCTTTTCCGGTCCATTAAGAAACAGCCCGTCAACAAAAAGGAATCGAAAAATGGCGTTTCATTTTCTGGAAGACTTTTCGCAGCACAACGAAAAAAATCACCCTTACGGGATCAACGTGGAAAAGGTCTCCGTCTATTCCCACAACCACGGCAGTATTCTGGAGGACGGC
>JAGAEF010000154.1 GCA_017613255.1 Lentisphaeria bacterium | reverse complement strand
GTACTCTTCGATGGGCGCCTGCGGGCCCGTGCCGAAGCAGGAAACTTTCTTGAGATCCTCATCCATGAAAGCAAGGAAAGGCCCCAGGGAGTGGGTGCAGTAGCGGATGGGGCAGAGCAGTTTCCGCCAGTCGCCGTTTTCGGTGAGAGGATTCACCTTCCTGTGGAGATCGGTCTCCCAGTGCTGTCCCGTGACGTATTCGGACTCCATGTAGTAGGGTTTCCCCAGCAGTCCCGCCTTGCAGAGCTCCCGCATCATCCGGGAGTAGCGGGTGGTGTTGGAGTTTGCGCCCGTGGAGAACATGACAGAGGATTCCTTATGCACCTTCCAGAGCATTTCCGCCTCTTCCACGGTGGCCACCACGGGAATGTCGCTCAAAACATTGATCCCCGCCTTCAGGGCGTCGGCGCAGAATTTCGCGTGGATGTCCGCCCCCGTTTCGATGAGGATTGCGTCCAGTTTGGCCTCCGCAAGCATGGTATGGAAGTCGGTATAGAATTTCGTATCCGGGAAGGTCTGGCACATGGGGCAGCTCTGCTGGAATTTCGTCTCCGTCCAGTTGGTGGGGATGAGGTCGCAGGCGGCGGCGGGGATCACGTGATCCGGAAACGCCTCGGCGGCAAGTTTGAACATGTTTCTTCCCCGGTGACCCAGGCCTACGACTCCCATACGGATCTTGTCCATTTTCTTCTTTCTCCTGTTTGTGAAGTTGGATTATTTCGATTCCTTTACAATACCATGCCGGAGGAGCTATGACAACTCCCTTTCCCTGACAATTTGCGCAAAAATCTGACATTTTGCGCAAAAAAAGGGCCGTTCCGAAGGAAAAAGCGCCGGGAAAGCGTTTTTTTTCCGTTTTCCTCCGGGAAAAACCTTTCTTCTTTCGCAGGAAAGGTTGCAACTTTCCGCGGAACGTGTATTGTATATCCCAAAGGAGGAAAGCAAATGAAAAAGAAACAGGCAAGTTCCGTAAAGGAAAGGTTTCTCCGCTATATCGGGATCGAGACGACGTCTTCGGCGGAGTCGGAGGAATGTCCCTCCGCTCCCGGACAGCTGGAGCTGGGAAAACTCCTCCGCAAAGAGCTCAAGGAGGCGGGGGCGGAGAACGTCGTCCTTACGGAAAAAGGGTACGTTTACGGGCACCTTCCCGCAACGGCGGGGCTGGAAAAGGTCCCCTGTTTCGGCCTTATCGCCCACATGGATACTTCCGATGCGGCAAGCGGGAAAAACGTGAAGCCCCGTTCGGTGAAATATACGGGCAAACCCATCCCTCTGGGCAAAAGCGGCAGAGTTCTGGGGGAAAAACAGTTTCCGGAGCTTGCCTCCCTGCGGGGAGACACTCTCCTTGTCACTGACGGCACCACGCTTCTGGGGGCGGACGACAAGGCGGGGTGCGCCGAGATCGTTGCCGCTCTGGAAAGGATCGTAAAGGAAAAGATCCCCCACGGGCCGCTCTCCTTCGCCTTTACGCCCGACGAGGAGATCGGCAGGGGAATGGATCATTTCCAGCCGGAAAAGTTCGGGGCCTCTTTCGCCTTCACCGTGGACGGGGGCGCCGTGGACGTTTTCGAGTGGGAAAATTTCAATGCGGCGGAAGCCGTCCTCTCCTTTCAGGGCATTGCCGTCCATCCCGGTTCGGCCAAGGGGAAAATGGTCAACGCTCTTTCCCTTGCCTGGGAGTTCCATTCTCTTCTTCCTGCTGACGAGGTCCCGGAAAAGACGGAAAAGTACGAAGGATTCTTTTTCCTGCATGCCGTGGAAGGCTCTTCCTCTCAGGCCAAAGTCCGGTATCTTCTGCGGGATCATGACGCTTCGAAATTCCGTGCCCGGAAGAAAAGAGTGCAGGATGCGGTCCATGCTCTGCAGAAGAAGTACGGGAAAGAGGCCGTTTCCTGCCGCGTGGAGGATCAGTACTGCAACATGGCGGTCGTCCTGAAAAAATATCCTTTCCTGAAGACATTGGCCTTTTCCGCCATGAAGAAGGCTTTTCTTTCCCCCCGCGTCGAACCCATCCGGGGCGGCACGGACGGAGCCAGACTCTCCTGTATGGGGGTCCCCTGTCCCAATCTGGGGACCGGAGGAGGCAATTTCCACGGGGAATACGAGTTCGTTTCCGTGGAAAAAATGGAAAAAAGCGTGGAAATCCTCATAAATATCGTGGAAGGCGCCGTAAAAAAGTTTGCAAAAACGGGAAAAAGGCGCTATAGTTCTTCCCGCGGATGAACAGGATCCGGCAAGTCAAAAAAAGGAGAAGAAAATGGCAGTTTGTCTCAATCACACCGATACCCCGGCGGTCACCAGCTGCGCCGCCTGCGGGAAGCCCATCTGCGCAAAATGCATCGTTGCGGGGCACTATTGCTCCGTGGAATGTCAGAAGAAGGCGGACCTTGCCGCCGGCCGCACCCATGCGATGATGGAAGGGCAGGCAAGAACGGAAAAGAAGGGAAGGATCGTCAAGATCATCGTGGCCGTCATTATTCTTGCGGCCGCCGCCTACGGGGCGTATTACTACTCCCAGAACAAGAAGAAAGTCGACCTGCAGCTCAACACCTACAAGGGCGAAGCCAAAAAGCTCGGCAAGCAGCTGGAGAAAAGGGTCGAGGAGAGCAAGGAACGCACCGACAAGACCCTGAACCGGGATTCCCGCTACAAAAAGAATGCGGAAGCGCTGGTGAAGTAAGTTTTTTCTGCCGGTAAAAAACGACCCCCGGGACCGTCGAAAGGTCTCCGGGGGTTTCTCTTTTCCGGAAGGAAAGAGGGCACGTTACCTGTGCTTTTCCCCGTCGGGGATCTCCTCTTCGGGGATGCGCTGGACCCGGATATTGTCCACGTCGATCTTGCCCGTCACCCGCAGGGCCAGCACCCGGTAGATCCCTTTGGGCGCGGGGGTGTCTATGACAAGGGTGTGATCGGTCCATTTTTCTTTGGAAGAAGGCTTTATGGAACTGTTTTTCGCCTTATGGTATTTCCCGTCCACCCGCAGGGAAACGAAGAGCTCCCCTTCTCCCCGCGCGGCAAGGGTGATCGCGTATCTTCCGGGAGCTTTCTCCTTTTCGTTCAAGTACAGGTCCACGAAGCTGTATTTGCCTTCCAGAGCAACATAATTCTTCCCGCTTGCGGGGGAATCCTGCCGGACGGCGGCCTTGCCCGTGTTGTTCTCATTGAAGGACCAGAATTTGGGGACGACTCCTCCGGCGAACTCCCAGGGTTTCCGGGAGGCGTTTTTCCCCTTCGGAGGAACTTTTGCGGGAACAAGGTCTTCCGCGTCCCCGTTGCGCAGAATGGCGCCGAAAGAACCGAAGGCCACGCTCCTGTGCACATCCGAGCCGTGGAATACGCCGTTTGCGCTCCAGCTGGAAAGTTCGGCTTTTCCCTCCTTTTTCCGGGCGCCCCGGGCAATGTTGATCTTCCAGGTGCTTCCGTCACGGATCTTGAGACCCAGTTTGGAAAGGTCCACTTTGGCCTCCAGCACCCAGCGGTCGGGAAGTTCCGCACAGCGGAAGAGGGGATCCGCCTTGAGCGAAAACTCCCGGGAAGCCCCGCTGGTGGTCAGTGCCTGATAGAGCGCGCCGTTGCGGTTGAATCCCAGATGATAGTATTTCCCGTTCCAGCTGTCCGGGGTGAGGAAGATCTCGAAGTGTTCCCCGTCCAGTGCGCGGAATCCGTCCTTTCCGGGACGTTTTTCTTCCCCGGAGGGGTCAAGCCCCCTGTCCTTGAGTCCCTCGATGGCGAAATAGAGCGTGTTTGCGTCATAGAGGATCTTTACGAAGGTCTGGGGATCGGCCTTTTTCTCGTTCTTTTCGTCGAAAACGAAGAAGTCCGTCCCGTAGGTGGCCTCCTTCCAGTCCGTTTCCGCAAGAAGCCCGTCTATGACGATCTCGCCCGTCCTCTTTCGCGCGTTGTACTCCTTCTGCTTGCCCTTTTCGTAGGCCTTGAAGGCCTCTTCCCAGTCGGCAAGGAAGAATTCTTTGTCTCTGGCTATGCGTTTTTCCAGTTTTTCATCCCCTTTGGCCAGAAGCGCGGCCTCGTCCAGGAGGGCGTGGACTCTTCGGGCAAAGCCGGGTCTGTCGTAGCACTTGCCCAGCACCGCCGTGGGAGTGCCGTAGCCCATGTGGACGTGGGAGTCGTACAGGGCGTCAAAAAGTTCCTTTCTGTATTTCTTCATGACTTTCCACGTTTTGCCGTACCAGACGGAGTTGATCTTTTCCGAAATTTTGTCGAAATCCGCATCGATGTTCCAGGAATAGTATCCGGTAAGGAAATATCTCTGCCAGTGGGCCTCCCAGGAGTTCCGCAGACTGTAAAAGTGTCTTCTCCCGTAGTCGTGGCGCTTGTAGAAGTCCGTGGGGGCGGTGACCACCATGCCGAACCCGTACATCCCCAGCTTCCGGTAGTACTGCAGATCCTTCACCCAGGCGCGCTCATGGAAAAGGTAATGGACCTTCCCCGGCATTTCCGGATGGTATTCGAAGGTGGTTCCCCCCATTCCCTTTGCCGCCCAGGAGTCGAACATCGCCCGGAAGTTGGTTGCGTTGGGCGGGCAGGAGGGATCGTCCAGCGAATGCAGATAACAGCGTCCGTGGGGGCAGATCATCACCGCGGCGCGCTTGTCCGGGGCGAGATGGGCGGGGGGAAAGCGGAAATCCTGATAGGCGAAGGCTTCGATATGCACGTTTTTGTGCTTTTCCAGGATCCGGGGGACGAGATCGTTGACCAGATGCCACCAGCGGGTCGCGCGTTTGTTGGAGCGTTCGTCGTCGGAATCGTCCAGCGCGAGACAGTTTTTGCACTCGCACCAGTTGGTGTGGTCGTCGTTGGAAATGACCCAGGTGACCTGACGGTCGGCGGGGTATTTCGAGAGCCGTTCCAGCGTGTGTTTGACCATCAGATCCCGCACCGCCTTGTTGGAGGTGCAGGGCTGGCACTCCATGGGAGCGCAGTATTTCCCTTTGCGGAACCCGAAATATTCGGGATGCGCTTTTCTCAACTCCTCCCACGCCTTTTTGTCGTACCCTTTGCTGGAGCCCATGATGGGAACAAGTCCGCCGTCCCCGTCGCTGAAGATGGCGTCCCGCTCCTCCATGAATCCCGCCCGGTCTCCCCGAAGCATGTGTTTCGGGCAGAAAAGCTGCAGCCCGTTGCGCATGAGCCAGTCATAGGTTTCCGGCGTCCAGCCGGAGCCGCCGTTGAGCCGGAATTTGCGCTGGGAGAAGGCGGGATTGAATACCCGGCACATTTCCGGAACGGCAAAGGAGGATTTCTTCGGGACGAACTCCCCGTATTCGCCGGGGAAGAGCCACAGGATGTCTCCATGGTCCGCAAGGAGACGGTAGGCTCCGTAGATCAGCCCTCTTTTCTGTTTGGCGACGATGCGCACGAAATCTTTCCCCGACTGGATCAAAAATCCGTCGTGCCGGATCTCATCGATCTTTCCGGCAAGGGCGGGATCCTCCGGAAGCGTTTTCTCCCCCGCCAGCGCAAAAAGGACCGTATTTTTGCCGGGAACGGGCTTTTCGGCGATCTCCGGAGCTGCGCCCGTCTGCTTTCCGATGAACTTGGCAAGCTCCTTTGCCGCGTGTTTTCCCGCCTTTCCCGCGCCGGGGGAAAGTACGATGCAGGAAACGCTTTTCCCGTTTTCCACAAGGGTCGCCCCCCGGGAGGGGAGGGGGAGAAGGAGGAAGAAAAGAAGCGAACACACGATCAGGGAGGCGGAAGATCTGGCAGACATGTTTTCCTTTCCGCGGAAGAACCGCATAAAAAAACGTTTTTGAGGAGTCCTGCCCTTAACATACCCCGCGAGCCACGTATTTGCAAGAGGAAAAACGGGGGGAAGCAATATTTCTTTCTTCGTTTCCCCCTTGACAGCGCCGTTCTCCGTGGTACATTAATGTTCCGGAACCTCTCAAGAAACAAAAGGAGAAAAATATGGGAAAAAGCTGGAAAAACGTGTTGTGCGCTTTCGTTCTGATCCTGACGGCGGGCTGTGTGTGCCGGGACGGCGGTTCGAAAGGAGCCTCCCCCGAAGCGAAGAAGGAAGCGAAAACGCCTTCTCTTCAGAAAAATTTCTTCCTGCCGGACAAGATCTACGCCGTGCCCGGAGTAGAGTGCAACGTCTATTTCCGCAACATCTTCTTTGCGGTCAATCACGGCAATTTCGTTTTCGACGCGGACTGTCCCGCGGGAAGACAGGAGAAAAACCGCTGGGTGTTCACTCCCTCCTCTTCCGATGAGAACAAGCGTTTCCCCCTGACCGTCAGTGTATACGATGCAAATGGTCTTGTGGCCCGGGGGAGCACCACCGTGTTCGTCTCCCCCGCCGACGCGGGGAAAGGGAAAAAGGTCTCCATTCTGGTGGTGGGGGACTCCCTCACCAACGCCACGGAATATCCCAGACAGCTTCTTGCCCTCTGCCGGAAGAGCAACGCCCCCGTCCTGACCATGATCGGCAGTCACGCCGGAAACGGGAAGACTCCCGAAAAGGGCGGGGTTGCCCATGAAGGCTACGGCGGCTGGGCATGGGGGACCTTCCTCACCCAGTATGTGACCGATCCCGCCGACCGCCAGTACAAGACCTATCGGCGGGCCAGCAAGTTCCTCGTGTACCGGGACGGGAAGAAGGTCTTCAGTCTTGCCGACTACGTGAAGAAATACAATGAAGGCAGGATGCCCGACGTCATCACCTTCCAGCTGGGCGTCAACGATGTTTTCGGCGCAAAGGAGGAGAATCTGCCCAAGAGGATCCAAACCATCCTTGCCAACGCGGACAAACTCATTGCCTGCTTCCGCAAGGAGGCCCCCAAAGCCCTCATCGGCGTGGGCTTCGTTACGGGCGGCGCCGATCAGGACGCCTTCGGGAACAACTACAAGTGCGGCCAGACCGCCTTCGGGTACTACAGGAACCATTTCCGGCTCAATCAGGCCATGGCCAAACACTTTGCCGCCTGCGGGGACAAAAAGCTCTTCATGATCCCCTCCCACGTGAATCTGGATACGGAGAACAATTTCCCCGTGACGAAGACTTGCCTCAATGCCGAGAACCGCAAGGAGGTCTTCCTGCAGAGCAACGGCGTGCACCCCGCCGTTTCCGGCTACCGGCAGATGGGGGATTCCTTCTATGCCTGGCTGAAATATCTTCTTGCCAGCGGAGCGTTTTCTCCCGAAAAGAAGTGATTCTTTCCGGAAAAGTCCGTTACGAAGGACTCTCCCCTGAAGCACGTTCCGGGGGGAGTCCTTTTTCCTTTTGCCCTTTCAGGCGGGAGCGCAATCGGTCCGCAAGGGCGACTGCGCCGCAGGCGGCGAATATGGAAACTTCCGGCGCGAAATAAGGATACCGGAAGCGGAGAAGCATGAGGAAAGGCAGCGCAAAAAGCAGGACGCAGAGCGGCGCGGTGAGAAGAAGCATGGCGTGCACGTTCTTCCTCTGGAAAAAGATCCCCGCAAGGGCCAGCAGGAAAAGGGGGATGCAGTATATCCGGAGGAGGAAAAGGACCGTTCCGCTTGTGAATGCGGTGTTGGGCACGATGCGGAAACAGTGCAGTAATCTGTTCCAAACGATGTAAAGCATCCTGTCCGGGTGTTTCCTGATGTACTCCCACGCCCATTGTTTCCAGTACGGCTCCGCCGCGGGCAGATTGTATATGCCCTTTTTCGCAAGGAAATTCCTCTTTTCCTCGTGGAACTCGTTCCAGGTCCGGTCCGTCTTTTCCTTGTACAGGGGCGTATCCAGATAGCGGAAGGTGTCGAAAGAGATGTCGGAGGAGGCAAGCGCAAAGGAGTACGCTCCGTAGAAGGTCAGCGGCGTGGGCCGCCCCGCCGCAAGAAAGTTGCGGACCATCCACGGGGCAAGGAGAAGGAAGGCGCCCGCCGTATAGCAGATGAGAGAAAGGAAAAGTTTTTTCCTCCATTTTCCGCGGAAAAGCATGAGAACCGTCCCCAGAAACCCCAGCAGAAGGAAAAAGCCGAACCCCTGGGGTCTGGTGAGGGTGGCCAGCGCGGTCATCCCGCCGCAGAGCGCGGCGTAACGCGGGGAAAAATCCTTCCTTATGCACCGGGAAAGGAAGTAAAAGGCGCCGCAGGTCAGAAAAAGGAACAGGTTTTCCGAAGAGTAGCAGATCCCGTGATAGATGGAGTAGGGGTAGAAGGTGTAGAAAACCGCGGCAAGGAAGGCACATTTCCCGCTTCCTGTGACCTCCTTTGCCAGAAGAAAGACCATAAGAATACAACCCGCGCTCATGAGAAGAACGGCGATTTTCGCGGAAAGCAGCAGGGGAAAGGGGAGAAAATAGAGGACCGCGCCCAGCAGCGGCAGAAGCGGCGGTCTGTGGTACGCCGTCCGTGGTTCGCCCTTGTACCCTTCCGGAGTGGGCTCATACCAGTGGATCATGGAGGAGGAAAACCCGTTTCCTTCCGCGATCTGCCGGGAAATGTCCAGATAGTCCCCCCCGTCATTGTGCAGGAAGTGGCCTTCCATGCGTCCCATGACCCCCATCCGTACAAGCGTTCCCGCCGCCAGAAGCAGGATCATGGCGGAAAACAGCACCTTCTTCCGGTTCTCCGGCAGGACGATTTTGCGAAAGAAAGCGGAAAAAAATGTGCAGGCGTTCATGGATGCCGTCCTTGATTGTCGGGAAGAGTCATTTGCCGGTAACTCCCGTTACGGGGATCCGGGGAGCCCCCTTCGTGGAAAGATAGGCGGAAAAGACCGCCATGGCGCCCACGACCAGAAAGAGAAGCAGCAGACGGAAGGGGGAAAGAAAACTGTTTTCCCCCGCAGCTCTTTCCCAGTTCGGCCATCTGCGGAAGAAGGGGGCGTTGAAGGCGTTTTCCCACTGCCGGAACCGGAAAAACCTTTTTTCCGCCCGGAAGGAGGGCAGGACCTTTTCCCCCGCGAGGAACGCCTGAAGATCCGCGAGAAGCATGCTTGCGCTCTGATACCTTTGAGAACGGTTTTTTGCCATGCACTTCAGGACGATCTCATCCATGGCGGGGGGGATCTTTTCCACAAGCGAACTTGGCGGCGGAAGCGCTTCCAGAGCGTGTTTCCTTTTCAGTTCCCCGGCATCCCCCGAACCGAAGGGGTAGTTCCCGGTGAGCAGATGGTACATGGTGGCGCCCAGAGAGTAGATATCGCTCCTGCCGTCGCAGCTTGCCGCATCCAGCGCCTGCTCCGGGGACATGTGTTCGGCGGTCCCCAGGGAGGTGTTGAGG
>JAGAEF010000153.1 GCA_017613255.1 Lentisphaeria bacterium | reverse complement strand
TCCTGCTTTCGGAGGTCATGCTCCAGCAGACGAGGATCGAAGCGGTCAAAAAGCATTTCCTCGAATTCATCCATGTCCTGCCGGACATTCAGGCGCTGGCGGAGTGCGGGGAAGAGACGCTTCTCAAGCTCTGGGAAGGTCTGGGCTACTATTCCCGGGCGAAGAACCTCAAAAAGGCCGCGGAAAAGATCCGGAACCTGGGCTTTTTCCCCGAAACGGAGGAGGAGCTTTTCTCCCTGCCCGGCATCGGAAGTTACACCGCGGGGGCGGTCAGTTCCATTGCTTTCGGAAGGAAGGCCTGCGCCGTGGACGGCAACGTCCTGCGGGTCCTTTCCCGGTACCGGGGGAAGGATGTGACGAAGGAGGAGGCGGAAGAGTTCCTTCTCAAAAATTTTCCCGGCGAGGGCGCACAGGCCTCCGCCTATACGCAGGCATGGATGGAACTGGGGGAAACGCTCTGTCTGCCCAAAGGGGAAACGCTGTGCGGAATTTGTCCTCTGAAAAACGCCTGTATTGCCAGAAAGAAAGGGATCGTGGAGCTCCTCCCCTCCCCCAAGGAAAAGAAGGCACGGAAGACCGTCCCCCTCACGGTCCTTCTGCTGGAACACGACAACCGTTTCGGCATCAGGAAACGGCCCGCAAAGGGACTGCTTGCCTCTCTGTGGGAGTTCCCGTCTCTGGAGGGCTTTCTCACGGAGGAAGAGGTGAAGAACTCGCCCTTCCTGCCCCGGGAAGCGGGGATAAAGGAGATCCGTTTCCTTTATGAAACCAGCCACGTTTTCACGCATGTAAAGTGGGAAATGCGCTGTTATCGGCTCCGTTTGAAAAATCGTTTCCCCTCTCTGGAATGGGTGACGCCGGAAGAGATGGGAAAGGATTACTCCATTCCCTCCGCCTTTGCGAAGATGAAAAACTCCGCTTGCAATCCGGAAGCGGAAAGTGTATATTAATGGGTTGAACGCATTACCCTCTCACTTCAAGGAAAAGGAACGAAAATGGACGAACACCCTCATGACGCCCCGCAGCAGGAAATCAAGGCGGAAGATATTTTCACCCAGAGACTGAACAAGGTGCAGGAACTCAAAGCGGCGGGGATCGACCCCTTCGGAAAACGGTTCGACAATGTGACGCTGACTGCGGAAATGAGGAAGAATTACGACGAATCCGCCGCGGAACAGCCCCCCGTGCGCGTTGCCGGGCGCATGACCGCCTTCCGGGCCATGGGAAAATCCATTTTCGCGGACGTGAAGGATTCTTCCGGACGGCTCCAGCTGTACGTGAACCGGCAGGAGATCGGAGATGAGGCATTCGCCCTCTTCAAGAAATTCGATATAGGCGACATCATCGGCGTGGACGGCGTGCTTTTCACCACCAGAACCGGGGAACTCACCCTGCGGGCAAGCAAGATCACCCTTCTTGCCAAATCCCACCGGCCGCTTCCCGAAAAGTTCCACGGACTCACCGATGTGGAGCAGAGATACCGCCAGAGGTATCTGGACCTCATCACCAACGATGAAAGCAGGGCCATCTTCCTCAAACGGTCCGCCATCATACATGAAGTGCGCAAATTCCTGATGGACAAAGGGTTCATCGAAGTGGAAACGCCCATGCTCCAGGCCATTCCCGGAGGAGCTTCCGCAAATCCCTTCAAGACCTTCTATGACGCCCTCAACAGCCCCATGTACATGCGCATCGCCACGGAGCTCTATCTCAAGAAACTTCTGGTGGGCGGCTTCGAAAAGGTGTTCGAACTCAACCGCAACTTCCGCAACGAAGGCGTGGACAGGCGGCACAATCCCGAATTCACCGCCATAGAGATCTATCAGGCCTACAGCGACTGCAGCGGCATGATGGACCTTATCGAGGAAATGTTCACAACCATCGCCATGAAGGTGTGCGGGACCCTCCAGATCAAGCACCCCAACGGCACGGTCATCGATCTTACCCGCCCCTGGAGACGCGCCCCCTACGCCGAGCTGATAAAGGAGAAAGCGGGAGCCGACTGGTACACTCTTTCCCATGACGAAAAGTTCGCGAAGGCGACCGCCATGGGCGCTCCCGTCACAAAGGAAATGAACGATCTGGAGATCACCCACGAGATCTACGACAAACTCATCGAAGAGACGCTGATCCAGCCCACCTTCGTCACCCGTCTGCCCGCCTACCTTGTGCCGCTGGCCAAGCGGTGCGAGGACGATCCCTCCGTGGTGGATGTGTACGAACTGGAGATCAACGGGCAGGAGATCAGCCCCGGCTACTCCGAACTCAACGACCCCGTGGACCAGAGGAAACGGTTCGTGGAACAGGCCCTTGCGGAAGGAAAAGATCTGGAGGACGCCATCGACGAAGACTTCCTCACCGCCATGGAACACGGCCAGCCCCCCGCCGGCGGACTGGGGATCGGGATCGACCGCATGGTCATGCTCCTTACCGGAGCCGAATCCATCCGGGACGTGCTTCTCTTCCCCCAGATGCGGATCAAGGGCAAAGGCAAGGCACAGGACAAGGAAGAGGCGGAAGTCAAAGCCGATCCCGCGAAATAAGAGCCTTTCTCACGAAGAAAAACGCTTGTTCGGAAAGTTCCGGACAAGCGTTTTTTGTTTCTTTGCAAAAGAGTCTTCCTTTTGACGCTTCTCCCCTGAAAAAGCGGAAAACGGTTTTCCGTCTGAAAAAACAAGGGAGAAAAAATGAAAAAAGGGACACTGACTTTTTTTGCCGTCCTGCTTACGGCTCTGCTGAGCGGCTGCGGAATGGAAAAGATCGCCGAAGGCATTGCCGCAAAAAACGTTTCCGGCAACGGAACGGTCATCGACAGTCACATCGGGATCAACACGGAAACCAGAATCCCGGAACTGCGCACGCTCTTCATTTCCGGAGACATCGCCACCACCAAAGCAGGCAGCAACGCCATCAGTTACCGGGAGGAGAGCTCCTCAAGCATCTGGAACGCGGAATGCGTGACGAAAAAACGGTTCCTTGCCATTACGCTTCATGACGCAGGCGATATCCCTTCCGCCATCCGCGCCGTGGCGGAAGTCTTCCGGGAGGCGGGGGGAAGGCAAAGCGAAAAAACACGGCGGGCGGCTCCAGCCGGGGCCGGGGAATAGGCCGGACAGGCCGAAAAGGCTGGGATATTCCGCTTTCAGCGGGCGAAAAGTTTCTGCAGCTCGATCTGGAATTCCTGAACGTCCTGCTGGGTGGGACTGCCCGTGGGATTGTCCAGGCCGATCCGGCCCGTACGGTCCAGCACCCAGTCCGCCGTCACGCCGGAACCGAACTTCACCGTGCCGGAGGCAATGGCCCCGGGACGGGCTATGGGGCTCAACTCCACAACGGTCTTGCCCTGGGGGGACTTCTCTTCTCCGGCAGGTTCGCCGGGACCGTCCGGAAGGGGAGACTCCTCCTCTCCGGCAAGGTCGTCTTCAGGCAGCTCTTCCTGCGCGTTTGCGGGAGGGAACGCTTCCTCTTCCGGAGGAATCCCCTCCCCCATTCCATTGCCCGCAGGAGCCCCGGCGGAAGCTCCGGGAGCGCCCAGAGCCCCGCCCCGCCCCATGGCGGCCGCGCGGTCCGATTTGGCGCGTTCCTCGTCCTTTTTCTCGTCCTCTTTCTTCCAGAGGCCCTCTTCCAGCTCGGAGGCAAGAAGCCTCAATTCCATGAAAGTGATATTGACCCCCTGACTCTTCAGCATATCCTGAATTTTGGACAGCGTGTGGCCTTCGGGGACCTTTTCGGCGATAAACGACTTGATTTCCTGTTCCGTCATCTTCTCTGCTCCGTCCCGGACCGCTTTCCGCGGAGGGGATCGACAAATTCAAAGGGTTTTCAGATATTTGGCATAGGCGGCCTCGTCCATAAGGTCGTCCAGCTCGTCCAGATCGATATTGTCCAGCTTGCAGAACCATCCCTTGCCTTCGGGGTCGCCGGAGACCAGTCCGGGATCGTCCTCCAGACAACTGTTCACTTCGATCACCGTCCCGCTGATGGGGGAATACACCTCCCGGGATTCCTCCACGGATTCCACGACGCCCACGGGATCCCCCACGATAAGATCCGTCCCCTCCTGGGGGATCTCCGCATAGGTGACATCCCCCAGCACTTCCACCGCGTAGGAGGAGATTCCGATGATCGCTTCGTCTCCGTCCACGGAGACCCATTCATGGGTTTTTGAATAGTACCTGGCCATATCGATCCTTTACGTTTTCGGTGTTCGAAAATCGGTTTTCAGTGCTAAATATGCACACAAATAAGCATATGTCAAGCGCAATATCGAAAAAACAGCGTTTTTTTTCCTTTTTCCCTCATTTTTCGCCTGGGAAGCGCCGTTTTACCGTGAAATTTCCGGGAAAAAAGATTCCGCCGGAACCGGGCCGTGCCCGGTTTTCTGCTGTATGGTGTCGTTTCCTGTCAAAGCAGGATCCCGGAGGAAAACTCAAAGAAGAGAAAGCCCGCCGTCCACAAAGAGGATTGCCCCCGTCATGGATTCGTTTCGCGCCGCAAAAAGACAGCTTTCCGCCACCTCTTTCGTGCTCACGGTCCTTTTGAGAGGAATGGCTTCCCGGGATTTTTCCATCTTGGAAAAAGGCATATCCGCAGGCGGAATCATGGGGCCGGGCGCAATTCCGTTCACCCGGATGCGGGGCGCAAGGGAGAGGGCAGCGCTTTTCGTGGCCTCGGCAAGAGCTTTTTTGGAGATCGCGTAGGAGAAGGCTTTCCCGTCCGCTTTGGCGATCCCCTGATCCAGAATGTTGATGATGCAGGAGGAGGCGGCCGCGTGTGCGGCAAAAAGCTTCATGAGACAGACGGGGGCGAAAAAATTCACCCGGAACTGTTTTTCCATCTCCGCCATGGTCTCTTCCGCCAGACTTTTCCGGAAATAGCAGGAGGCGTTGTTGACCAGAATGTCCGTTCCGGAAAACGCCTCCCCCAGACGCCGGAGAGAGTCCGGATCCTCCCAAAACGTTCCGCAGGAAAAGTCCAGCTGAAAAAGGCCGTGCCCCTTCCCTCGTCCGCCGATCTCCTCCAGGAGGGCGGAGGCCTCACGGGAACTTTCCCGGAAATGGATGGTCACACTGGCGCCTTCCCTTGCAAAGGCCCGGACGATTTCCGCGCCCACCCGGACGGCTCCGCCCGTGACAAAAACCTTTTTCCCCGCAAGAACCATGATTCTTCCCGCCGGAGGCCGCCTCTTTTACTTGCCCAGCTTCTCTTCCAGAAGAGCAAGTTTTGCTTCCAGAGCCTTTACCTTTTCCGTCATGCGTTTCATTCTGGCGGGCAGGAGAAGCCGCTCCACGAAAGCTTCCTTGCTTTCGGCGGGAAGCCCCATGACGGTGGTCCCGGGAGCCGTGCTGTGCTGGGCGCCGGAAGCTCCGGCCACCGTGGAGCCGTCCCCCAGGGTGATGTGCCCGTTGACCCCCGCCTGCGCCGCGATGGTGACGCCTCTGCCGATTTCCGAACTTCCGGCAATGCCGCTCTGGGCGATGAGAACGGAACACTCCCCCACCACCACGTTGTGGGCCACCTGGACGAGATTGTCGATCTTGACCCCCTTCTTGATCCAGGTACGCCCGAACCGTGCCCGGTCCACCGTGCAGTTCGCCCCGATCTCCACGTTGCTTTCGATGCGGACGATCCCGGTCTGGGGGACCTTCACGAGGCCCGTGAAAGTGGGCGTATAGCCGAACCCGTCGGACCCGATGGTGGTCCCGGCGTGGATGATGATCTTGTCCGCAAGCTGGCAGTAGCGCATGATGGAGACGTTGGGGTAGATCAGGCAGTTGTCCCCGATCTCCACGAAATGCCCCACATATACGCAGGGGGCAATGACCGTGTTCTTCCCGATTTTGGCGCCCTCTTCCACCACGGCGTTGGCGCCGATGACCGTGCCTTCCCCGATCTGGGCGGTGGGATGGACGCTGGCGGTGGGATGGATCCCCGTTCCCCAGTTCACGGGATCGGGAGCGAAAAGTCCGCAGAGGACGGTAAAGGCCTTGTCCGGATTGGCGCAGAGGATGAAGGTCTGCCCTTCCTTGGGCTGATAGGCCCACTGTTCGTTGATGAGAACGATCCCCGCCTTGGTGGAATCCAGCTGTTTTTCATGTTTGGGACTGCTGAGGAAGGAGACCTCTTCGGGTGTCGCCATTTTCAGGGAATTTACCCTTTTCACCGTCTGCGCGGGATCTCCCTTGACCGTTCCTTTTACCGTCTGCGCGATCTGTTCCGCAGTCATGATGATTTCCTTCATACGACCTCCTGGATGTATTCTTTCGTGTTTGTTCCGTTATTCCTTGTTTTCCTTTTCAGGGCTTTTTCCCTTTGGAGGGAGCGGGGGCCTTGAGCCCGGCGTTCAGGGTCTTCAAGACATCGGAAGTGATGTTCAGCGCCCCGGAGGAATAGACCACCGAAGAGATGTCCCCGGGCGTCCGCGCCCCCTGATCCAGCACCAGATCGATCCCCTCCATGAGACACTTGGAGGAGATGACCTTCTTGATGTCCGTCAGAATGGCGTGGCGCATCTTGTCCTGCTCGTCCCTCAGCTGCGCCTGTTTCGTGCGGGAATACTCTTTGAGTTCCCGCTCCTTTGCCATGTACTGGTTGTATTTGTCCGCCGCATTGAGCCGGCGGTTTTCCCTTTCGGTGGCGGAAAGGGCCGCATTCTGGGAAGCATCCCGCAAGGTGATGAATTCGGTGCGGAGCTTTTTCAGGGATTCGGCCAGCTGCTGGGCGTACTCCTGATAGAGTTCCGCCTGCTTCTGGAGTTTTGCCTCCTCGATGGCGGTCTTGTGATAGTTGGCGAACAATGTATCCATGTTGACCACGGCGATCTTCAGGGGCTTCTTTTCCTTCGCCTCTGCCCCGGCGGAAAGAAACACCGTCATGAGAAACGCCAAAACAAGAACAAACGAAAAACTGCCTTTTTTCCCGGTCATATCACACCTCGCTGTTGGTTGTTCATTTCTTTCCGCATAATCTACCCTCTTTCCCGAAAAAATCAAGGCTTTTCCCGACTTTTGCGGAATGAAAACAGGAAAAAATACGGGAAAAGTCTCAAGCGGGGAACGCAGAGCGAAAAAACACGGCCGCCGTTTCCAGCTCGGGCTGGGGAATAGGCATGATAGGCCGGATAGGCCGAATGGGCAGGG